>DDSL01000114.1 GCA_002343825.1 Chthonomonas sp. UBA2391 | reverse complement strand
CCTCTACAATCTGGCATTTCCTCCCTTCAACCTCGGGTGGCTCGTCTTCGTCGCCCTCGTCCCCTGGTTGATCGTGCTCAAGGACTGCGCCCCCCGCGAGGCGTGGCGATGGAGCCTACTCTGGGGGGCACTCTGGTGGTGGGCCCAGATGAACTGGCTCCTTCCCTTCGTCGGAAAGTGGACTGGCTCGTACCTCTTGGCCGCCGTCCCCCTCCTTTTGGTCCCCCTGGTCGTGGGTTGGTTCTTTGGGGTCGTCGGAGTTGGAATGCAGCGGCTTCTCGCTCAGGGTCGAATCTGGGCAATCCCCCTGCTCTGGGGTGGCATCGAATGGCTCCGCAGTGAGATCCCGATCCTCGGCTTTCCGTGGGGGCAGCTCGCGACCCCACTGTGGACCACGCCCTGGGTCATCCAGCTCGCCGCCTTCGGACAGATCTTCCTCGTCTCCGCCTGGGTGGCGACCGCCAATGTCGTGGCGTACGAAGCCTTTTTTGGTGAGGGACGCCGCCGGCTGACACCGCTTCTCGCCGCTCTCGCCGTCGGGTTTGCCGCCTCCATTGCCCGTTACAATGCCCCGATCGTCGGTGACCGCACCGTGGTGTCGATCGGTCAGTTAGGAGTCGACATGGCCTTCGGCGATCCGGGCACCCTCCGGGCTCAGGCAGAAAACTCGAGCCAGGAGATCCTGACCGTGGCCGGCATCCAGCAAAGCCAACTCTTGATCCTTCCCGAAGCCGTCACAGAGTCCGTCGCCCCTCTTACTGAACCGATCCCCGTTCCCGTGCTGTATGGCGTTGCCCGCCGGACCCCGCAGGGCTCGTTTCAAAGCACGGCCTACGACGACGGGTCGGGGCCGCGTTTCGTCGACAAAACCCGCCTCGTGATCTTTGGCGAGTACGTCCCCTTCCGGGATGCCCTCCCCTTCTTGGACAGCTTCAACCTGCCATCGGGCGATCTGAGAGCCGGGGACAAGGTGGAATCGCTCAATACCGCCATCGGAAAGGTCGGACCTCTGATCTGCTTCGAAGGGCTCTTCAGCTCGGTTGCCCACTCCCACGCCACCCAGGGTTCTCGGCTATTGGCCTATCAGGCCATTGACGACTGGTACACCGGGACCAGCGCCATCGAGCAGCTCAAGGTCGCCGCGATCTGGCGTGCGGTCGAAAATCAACTCCCCGTCGCTCGGTCGGCCAGCCGGGGGTACTCGCTCGCCGTCGATGCCCGAGGCAATGTCATGACCCAGTTGCCATTCGGTCCTCAGAGAGCGGCGCGGGTTGAATTTGCGCTTCCCAGAACCGCTGATGCCCTTCCCGGTCGAAACTGGTGCGGCCCCCTCCTCCTCGCGGCCGGAGTGCTTGCGCTCTTTGCGATCAAGAAAAAAGGCGAGTCCGCTGGCTAAGCGAACTCGCCTTGGCTCGCGTCGCGACCTTATCGGCGCCGACGAGTCGGCGTCTTGGGCGCGGTTGCGGGCTGAGCCGGCTTCACAGCATTGATTTGAAGTGCGTCGTTGATGTTGGCCGTGATTAGGAACTTACCATCCGCGGTGAAGCAAACCGGCGCTCCGACGCTGCTCTGATCTGCAAGCGTCACGACCGACTTAAAGGACTTCAGGTCCCAGACCCGCACAGTTCGGTCGCTGCTGCTGCTGGCCACATAAGCTCCGTTCGGGGCCAAAGCGACCCGCATGACCCAATCTTCGTGGCCCTTGAGGCTGGCCATTCGAGATCGCTTGGTCAGGTCCCAAACGGCCACGGCGTTGTCTCGCCCTCCGGTCGCGGCCCGAGTTCCGGCCGGATTGAGGGCAAAGTCTGCGGTGCCAAGACCGCCATGGCCCTCCACCTTGTTCGCCGCCCATCCGCTGCGATTATAGATTTGCAAGCCGGCCCCCAGCGTGGCGGCATAGAAAGCGCTGGATTTGGGGTTATAGGTTCCGGCTGCAACGTTGTGCCCATCGCCCGGGATCTTGCGGACCGGCTTGGCCGTGGACACGTCCCAGATGATGATAAAGTCATCCCGCCCGGTACTAGCGAGTTGCTTGCCGTCGGGGCTGAAGCTGAGGCTGACGATGCCCCGAGTGTGGGCATTGGCTCGTGGGAATTCTTTAACTTTCTTGCCCGTTTTGACATCCCAGAGGAAGATACGCGCCGATTCGTCCCCGGTCGCGAGCGTCGTACCCGCCGCATTGAAGGCCAGACCAAACACTGGCTGGGGATGGCCCGTAAAGGTCCGCAGGGTCGCCCCGGTCGCGGCATCCATCAGTCGCACCGAATTATCCTCGAGCGATGCCACAAACTGGGAAGCCGAACGCGGAGCCACGTTGAGCACCTTGACATCTACGACTCGGGTCTTTGTTACAGAAAATCCACTCTGACCAAGGATCAAGGCGGGAACGAGAGCTGTCAGCATTTTTCTGAGTAATTCTCCTTTTTCCTAAGACGCCCCAGGATCGGACGGGGTATCGGACGACAGGTCAAAAAGTCCCCCCGCCGATTCTGCCGTGGGCGGAGGCGCGATTCCCAAATGGCCATAGGCCATGCGGCCAACGACTCGCCCACGTGGGGTGCGTTGCAAGAAGCCGAGCTGCATCAGATACGGCTCCACCACATCTTCGATGGTTCCGACATCTTCTCCAGTGATCGCGGCCAACGTATCGAGTCCCACCGGCCCGCCACCAAAGCGCTCGATCATCAGCCGAAGCAACAGGCGGTCAATTCGGTCAAGCCCCACCGCATCGACTTCGAGAGTCGCCAGAGCGCGATCCGCCGCTGACGCCGTGATCACCGTCGCACCATCGATCTGGGCAAAGTCTCGAACTCGGCGCAAGAGTCGATTCGCGATTCGTGGTGTCCCCCGCGACCGGCGCGCGATCTCACCGGCCCCGGTCGGGTCGATGGCGTAACCCAAAATCCCCGCCGACCGACTCACGATCTCGGTGAGCGCTTCGGGCTCGTAATAAGCAAAGTGCTCGTCGATCCCAAATCGGTCTCGAAGGGGTCCGGTGAGCAATCCTTTTCGGGTGGTCGCGCCGACGACCGTGAAGTGGGGGAGATCCAGGCGGATACTCCGGGCAGCCGGCCCTTTTCCGATCATGAGGTCCACCTTTCGGTCCTCCATCGCCGGATAGAGCACCTCCTCGACCAGTCGGTTCAGCCGGTGGATCTCGTCGATAAACAAGACCGAGCCTGGCTCCAGATTGGTCAGGATTCCCACCAAGTCCCCCGCGCGCTCGATCGCCGGTCCACTCGTGACATGGATCGTGCTGCCCATCTCGCTGGCGATGATATGGGCCAGCGTGGTCTTGCCGAGTCCGGGAGGGCCATAGAGCAAGACGTGATCCAGTGCCTCGCTCCGTTGCTGAGCGGCTTGGATGTAGATTTGGAGCTTCGATTTGAGCTTTTCTTGTCCGATGAATTCGCCCAGTCGCCGCGGACGCAGGCTGAGATCAAACGATCCATCCTCGGGCCAGGCGTTGGCTTGCAACATCGGATTACTCATGTCGGTCAAGTTCTATTGTAGACGGATGACGGGTTATTTTTGGAGCAACCGGAGGGCCGCCACGATCTGCTCTTGTGGGGTTTGCTCGGTATCGATCTGGGCGCTGACCTCCTCCGCTTCGGCTCGGCGGTACCCAAGGCCTGTGAGGGCCTCGACCAGATCACGCTGAGCCGGACTCAGCCGCGGGTTAACCTTGGCCGACGAGGTGGCCCCCACCGGCAGATCGACCACCACCCCAAACTGCGCAACCTTGTCGCGAAGTTCGACGATCAGGCGTTCGGCCAGTCTCGGCCCGACTCCGGTTGCGCCGCACAGAGTTTTGGCATCACCCGAAATCAGCGCCGGAATCACGGTTCCGCTCCCAAGGTCGCTCAGGATCGCGAGCGAGGTCTTGGGACCGCATCCCTTGACATCGGTCAAAAGGTCAAAAAGCGCCCGAGCTTGCCGATCGGGGAACCCATAGAGGAACTGCCCATCCTCTCGGATCACGTGCCGGATCGGGAGCGCCACCTCTTGTCCCTCGGCCGGAAGCTGCCCCACCATCGTGGCCGGGACCTGGACTTCGTAGCCGACCCCGCCGGCCTCGACGATGATCCGGCTGGCCTGGACCTCAAGGAGCGTCCCGCGCAAGTGGGCGATCATGCGAAAGAGGTTACCGCTGGATCAAGGGATAGGACTCGGGGGCAGCGAGGCCGCGAACTCCTGAATCGTGACCGCGTCGTGGGGCGCTTGGTCGATGGTGTGAAAATCGATCCCCCCAATCTGGGTCATTACCAGGTATTCCCCCAGCGAGTGGTCGAGAGCTAAGAAACCCAGTTGCATCACGATTGGCATACTGGTGTCCGGGGGGACGGCGACGTAAAGATCGATATCCACCCGACCCTCGTGTTCACCGGCTACCACAACACGGGTCGCGGCAAGATCAACTTCGGTGTCACCCATCCGGATCCCGCCTTGGGGTTGGTGGGGCTGCCGAAAAGCCACCACCTTGATCCCCGGGATTGCTGGTGCGGACTGAACCGCCTCGATCACTTTGGGGATGTACTCTGAGATCCCTCCCGCCCCGATCTCAAATTCAGTCGGATCCCCGAGGAGTACTCCGAGAGACAATTCCTTGAACGACTTATTGAATCGAGGCAAAATTTCCCGCTCGACAAAAGCCGCATCCCCGGCTCGGATGAGGTCCACGTTTGCTGAGACCCACTGCCAAAAATCCGCCGGCTGCTGGCCACCGAACAAACGCTTGAGAAAACCCATATAGGCCTATACGCGGAACCCGGTCCAACTGCCTCAACAGCTCTGCATCACGAAGAAGACCCGCGAGAAGTCATTCTTTGCTAAGTCGTCCTCATGAACGAAAACATAGAGCATCCCTACATCACCCCAAAGAATTCCGACCGTGTCATCGGAATCAATCTGAACCAGCAGGTGCCACTTGTCCAACCCCTGGAACTCCGTAGAGTCTTGGTACTCATAGCGAATCCCCCGTCGCTGGCACTCCGCTTCGACTTCAAAGTCATCCGCTTGAACCGGGCTGGGAAACCCTCCGATCTGATGCTCAGCCCCGTCCGCCGAAGCAGCAATCCTCAAGTCCGAGACCAAGTCCCCCTCGGCGTCAGTCAGCTCGGGAAACCCATCCCTCTCAGAACTCGGCCAAGTCAGAAAGGACTCAAACCGAACGAGGTGTGGGCCGGTCCCCACTCGAGACGGCGGGCCTGCTACGAACTCGGCCCCGGGAGAACTGAAGAGAACTTTCATCATTCCTTCCTCCCATAACTCGTCCTTATCCACAAAGAATTGGAGCATCCCCTCGCCAGGAAGCCAATCGAACCGGTGGGCGGCCGCGACCTCACCGAGATCGATGCTGAGCAAGAGGTCCAACGGAAGGCCCTCCTTAGTGGGCCAAACCTCCCCTACGGGAATCTGTGGCGACGGAAAGAATGCGGAACGCCCCTCCCCTCCGAGCTTGATCCGAACCCCAGGGCGGCCCAATGGATCAAGGAGGGCGCGAACATCACGCACTGGTCCGGGCTCGGGTTTCGGCTCAAATCTCTGCCGAAACCGGTTCATTGCCTCTCGGAAGTAGGACATCGTGACTGTTCTACTGTCCAGGGGTGAAGGCCCGTTTCGGAATCTCGAGCTTCACCGAAGTCTTTCCGTGCGTGGCCGTGACCGTCACGGGCGGGTGAGCTTGCACACTCCAGGTCCAACCTTTTTGCGTGACCGGAACAGACTTACCGCCAGCGGTCGCGCTCAGCTTGGTGCCGGGCATGGCCTCGCCGCTCAAGACCCCTTTGGCCGAAGACGTCCACGCGACAAACGGACGCCGGGCACTTAGCGCCTTCAAGAACTCAACCTGAGCGGCCAGATCCGCCCCCGAGAGCGGCGCATTGGCGTTCAGGTCGGCCATCTTCTTGACCATCTTCTGAAGTTCGGCCTCCGTGTATCCGGTTGCAAACTGGGGTCCAAACATCTCGCCCATATCGCCATGGCAATTAGCGCAATGTTGACTAAAGTAGTGGAGCGGAGCCCGACTCAGCGGTTCGCCAGGCTTGGGACCAGTTGGGGCCTTCGCCGGTCCGTTGGCCATCACCGAACAACCCAGCAGAGCTAGCGCGATGGCGAGATACGATAGATGGAATGGGTTTGATCGCATGAGAAAAGCACGCTCCCGTCCGGAGCCTCCACACAGTCCACCGGCCGACCGAGGACCTGATTCTCGGGACCCAGGAGCACAACGATAGCGAGGGATCCGTAGGGCCGGCCGCTCACTTTATCAAACAAAACACGCTCGACCCGGTAGCCGACCCGAACTGAGCTGTTCCACGAGCCATGAGCAGCGCAAAAGGCATCGCCGATGTGCTCCCGGCCAAAGGCATTGTTCGCGCCGAGAAAGGTGAATCCATTCATCGCCCAGTGGGAACCAAAGTTCCAGGCCGGAGGCTCGGTTTTGGCCCCCAGTTCGACGATGTCCGGGCGGTTCATGAATTCATAGCGCGGAACGCGGTTCCCGGTAATGAAGGGGTGACCATAGAAGGCGCCTTCGCGATAGTGGTTGAACTCGTCCGGAGGATTGAGGTCGGTGAAGGGCTGGCCTTTCTCTTGAGATTCCCCCAGCTTGGCACCCCAGTTGTCGCTTCCGTGGTCCATACCCCAGACCTCTTGGGTCCCGGGTCTCAGGCGGAGCTTCTCGGTGTTCCGGATCCCCGTGCTCCAGACCTTGCCATCGCCCCCGGCTTTCGGAAAGCGCCAAACTTTTTGGCGGTTGGAATCCGACTCGTCGTTGATGTTGCCTCCATCCCCGATGCTGGTGAAAATCGCATCCTGAGTCACGAGGACGGGTCGCCACCAATGCCCACCACCAAAGGCTCCCAGCTTTTCCCGATCGAGCACGATCTCCTCTTCGTCGGCGACTCCGTCCCCGCTGGTATCGCGGGCTCGGCGGATTTCATAGGTGGTCGAGTAGTACAGCCATCCGTCCGCCCAGTGCATCCCGTGAACGCTTTTCTTGCCGGTCAAGAGGATCCCGAGCTCGTTGAACTGCTTTCCGTCCCAGGTCATCACCAAGATGTCGCCGATCGTCGGGCGGCTTAGATAGAGTCGGCCCTTGTCGTCGAACTCCATAAACCGGGCATTTTTCAGGTCCGCCGCAACCCGGGTGACCTGATAACCCGGTCGAACCCACATCTCAGGAAGTCCCTCGGCGCGGGCACCCGCCCGCCCAAGCTGATGAAACTTGGCCCCGGTCAGATCGAACTGGCCCTGGGCGAGACTCGCGCCCGCTAGACTCAGTCCAAAACAAATCCACCCCGCCCTCAGTCCAACTCCCAGATCGAGCATCACGACTAGTATTCTGCGGCGCGCGTCCGTGTTCCTGCTCAGCCCCAAATGAGGAATTTTGAACCCAAAAGCGCAATTTTCAAAAATTGTTGCAACAAAGGTGGATCCCCATGCATTCGGTTGGCATGCGAATCAACAAGAAACTCCTCGCAACCATCGCCATCCCGGTTCTCATCGGAGGATGGGCCCTCTTCCGACCCGAACTGATCTTTGTCAACAAGACCGTCGATGAGAAACTCCCCGTCAGTGCCGCCTCGACCCAAACCCTTAGTCAACTGGCCGTCGGCAGCTTTACCAGCCAAGCCCACGAGACCAAAGGGACCGCTGAGATCGTCCGAATCGGGGACAAGACTTACCTCCAACTCAAGAACTTTTCGACCAGCAACGGCCCCGACGTCCGGGTCTATCTGACCAGCGGCGGGAACCCCGGCAAAGAGAGCCTGAGCCTCGGCAGCCTGAAGGGCAACATCGGAACCCAAAACTACGAACTGCCCAAGACTTATGACCCCACGACCCATCAAGCGGTCAGCATCTGGTGCGAAAGATTCGCCGTCGGGTTCGGACTCGCCGCCCTCAAGCAATCCGATCAAGCCCAGTCGATGGCCAGCCCCTCGGTGCAGTCGGTCAGCTACTCGGCCAGTCTCGTCAGCAAGACCGAAGTGACTTTCGGCAAGACGGCCGGGGACTCCCGATTCAAGGGGAGTGCCGCCCTTCTCGAAGAGAACGGTAAACGCTGGGCCGAGGTCCGGTTCGACAAGTTCGCCGCCGGGCACGAGCTTCGATTGGTGAAGAAAGAGACGCTCGCCGCGGGAGAGTTTCCCAAAGTCGACTTTGTCCCCCTGACCGCTCCCAAAAAGGATGGATCCCGCCAGGTCAGCCGCACGCCGCTAGACAAAAAGATCGACCTGTGGCTCTACCGCAGCATTGGCATCCTCGACTCCAAGACCAAGAAAGTCGTCGGCTGGATCCACCTGCGATCCGAGCAAGAGAACAAGAAGTCGAGCTCGATCCTCACCCTCGTTTGACCCCTCACCACTCCAATTTCAAAAACCAACACAACACAACACAAAGGAACAACAACACCATGAAAATCACTCCTCTCTTCGCAACTCTCGCCCTCGCTTCGACCACCGCGTTCAGCTTTGCTAACGCCAACGTCGGGGGCATCGACCATCACAACTCCGCCATCGCCATGGAGCAAAAGGCTCCGATGTCTGCGGCCATGAAGACCGACATGTTCACCGGCATCGAGGTCAAGAAGGGGGCGGTGGAGTTCTACCAAAAGGATGGAAAGAATCGACTCCGAGTCACCTCGGGATTCGAGATTCCGACCAGCCCGGCTCCGCACTGGCAGATCGTGGATAAGCAAGGCAACGTCTTCTTGCTCAACCAGTTCCGACTCGCCGGAGACAAGACCAACCTCGACATCGTCTTGCCCAGCTACATCAAGTCGATTTCCAAGGTCCAAGTTTGGTGCTCGTTCGCAGAGGTCGTCCTCGGCGAGGCCCGCTTCAGCAAGGCGGTTGAGCTGAAGTAACATTCGCTGGGTCACAAGGCACCAGGCAGGGAGGCGCCGTTCGCCCCCTGCCCCTTCTTTGCTTCACCAACAATGATTTTCCAACGCCGACAATCCGCCCCCCGCGAAAGGGTCGCAGATGTGCTGGAACGGGAACTCGAAGTGCTGCTGAGAGTGGCAAAACGCCTGACACTCAACGATACGATCGCGGAGGACATCGTGAGTCAAACAGTCCTGATTGCATTTCAAAAGTGGGACACCTTTGATGGGGGCTACCCCCGGAGTTGGTTGATCCAAATCTTGAGAAATGAATGGTTGCAGCTTGTCCGCAAGCGCAACCTTCGACAGGAGATTGTGATCGACGCGGTAACCGAGCCGGTGGAAGAGATGTTCTGGAAAGAAGTCGATTCCAAACTCGAGAACCAGCAGATCCAATCGGCCATCGACAATCTGCCCGATGACTACCGAATTGCTATCACCCTCTGCGACGTTGAGCAGATGAGCTACGAAGAAGCGTCTAAAGCGTTAGAGATACCGCTGGGGACGTTTCAGAGCCGCCTCTTCCGCGCCCGCAAGATCCTACGCACCCGACTCGTCGCCCACCAACCCTAACCCACCCACCATGTTTCACGATCCAAACTCCGAAGGCCCACCCTGCAAGAACCTGGAAGGGCTCCTCCAACAAATGGCCGATGGCCGCCTGCGAGGCATCAAGAAGTGGTACATCGCCGCTCATGCCGCTCGCTGCAGCCACTGCGGAAACTTTCTCCAGCGGCTCCAGCTCACCCTGAAGGCCGCGACTGCCAAACCAACGACCAACCAAGATTCTCTGGAGCGGCTGCGCGCCCAGATCCAAGAATTAGAGGCTAAGGGATAAATCAAAAAAACCTCTCCTGAATTGGAGGGGTTTATAAAAAAATATGCCGAGCAGAGGGAGAGGACAAATGCTGCTCGGCCGATATTCTTTTGCTGTCTCAGGCATTTTGCGGACGCTCAGCCTTACTTTGATTCTTTACATAGCTATATTGTCGTACCGGCTGTCAAATGTGACAACAGGAAAAACAATGATCGAAAAAAGTGCCGAAGGTATCCTAGCCAGCTAGTGAAAGCTCGGTCTGGATTCCCTTGGTGGCCGGTGATCCTGCTGGTGGCAGGGGCGCTACTCTTTTGGGTTTGGCCGGCGGTCGCCCCGGTCAAGTCAGCGCAAATCGAATTCACGCGCTGAGGCAAAAAAATCGCCCGGCGAGAAGGAGAGGACAAAACCCGCCGGGCATGCTTGTTGCTTCGCTTTTGCTCTGAGCCGCTTCTCGTTCGAGCGACACTACTTTTGCGGCTTGCTTGGCTGGGCCAAGTCTCCGCTCTGTTACTCATGTCGGGGACAGCGCCACATCTCTTTATCCCTTCCTAGTAATTTTTCACGGCAAACTTGATTAGGTTTTGGGGTCGACAGGTCAGAAATGAAGAGGCCCCGGGCGGGAAGGAGAGGACAAAACCGCCGGGGCCAGGAGTCGTACCGGGAAGAAAAACCAGTATCCTCGCGGGGGAACCTGAGTTCCATGGCTATATCTGCACCAGAGCCGGTATTTGTGACACCTCGCATGAAACGATCTCAAACCGGCAGGGTTCGCCGAACAGCCCAGTCCTAACCCAGATCTCACGCCGTACAGGCAAGCGTCGCCGCTAGGCCGCCTTTCGTCGGCGAGAAGAGAGCAGCTTGCTGTGGTCCCGATACTTGTTGACCGTTCGGCGAGCGACCTGCACGCCCTGGCTGGCGAGAATCTCGGCGATCCTCTGATCGCTCAGCGGCTTTCCGGGATTCTCAGTCCGCAGGATGGCCCCGATCATCTCCTTCACCCGAAGGCTCGAATCGAAGAAGAGGTCAAAGGACACCACTTCGCCGGTGGCGATCTCCACAAACTTGTTCATCGTCGCCCGGCTGATCGTGCTCTCGTGGATCCCGATCTCTTTGGCGACTTGGCACCGCGTGAGGTCGTTCACAAATCGGAGGTCCCCGGTGGTGACAAATCCGCCTTGCTTCTCGATCAGATAAGCCCCGAGACGAGTCAGCGTCTGCTGCCGGAGTTCCAGGGCGCTGAGGAAGCGCTCGGCCCGAGCGACAAAATGTCGGGCGTGTTGGGCCGAGTCACCCTTTGCCCCGGCCAGCTGCTGGTACGTCCGGTCCACACTCAGCTCGGCCGTGGTGACCCCGCGAACTTGGATCTGCCATCCCGACTCCGTGCGGAGAAGGCTCAATTCCGCCGAGGCACGGGGCGCTTCGGGGGTCAGGGAATCGAAGGTCCGCCCAGGTTCGGGGTTCAGCGACCGGATCAAGGCAAAGACCTTTTCCGCCAGCGCCACCTCGATCCCGAGACGACGGGCCGCGATCTTCACCTGATGGTCCAGGACCAAAGGAAGCTGATTCTCAAGGAGGTTGATCGCGAGGGATGCCAGCGAGGAGGATTCACGCTGAAGCTGCAGGATCAGGCACGGGATCAGTCCTTCGGCGGCAATCCCGGCCGGCTCGCAAGACTGCAAACGCGCCACTGAGTCCTCGACGGCCTCGAGACTGCGTCCACAAGCCAGCGCGATTTCCTCTTTGGGCAGACCCAAATATCCTCGCTCATCGAGCGACTCGATGACGTAGAGGTCCAGTTCGGGATCATGGCCGGCCGTGCCGCTGATCTGGGCCCAGAGATGGTCGTGAAGCGAATCGGGCTGCCCGGCAAAGTCGGTCCAATGACATTCGTTGCCGAGGTCTTGTCCCGAGCGGAGGAATTCGTAATCTTCCGACTGGAGGCGGAGCTGGTCGGGGGCGAGCTTGCGATACAGATCTCGATCGGTAAGTGGCTCCTGTTCGTCCAGCCGAATCAAGGCCGGATTCTCTTCCATTTCCCGCTGGATCTCAGCGTCGAGTTCGGCGGCACTCAGCGCCACCAATCGGCTGCCTAGAATGACCTTGGGATCAACTCGAACGCTGGTCTTGAGTGATGTGGATGCTCTAAAACTAAATCCCCTTGCCATGAAACGCTTTCCCCTCGGGAAAGGAGTTCCACGACAAGGGGGCAAAGCTCCCAAGTAAATGGTGGAGTCCGGCTAGGCAGCCTTGTTCTGAGGGAGCTGGTCGAAGTGCCAACTCCGGTTCCGGCCCGACTCCTTGGCGTGGTACAGCGCCGTATCCGCCGCCTTCACAAATTCTTCTTCATCATCCAGCTCGGGAGACCAAGTGGCGATGCCAAAGCTGCTGGTGACTTGGCGCCACGGCCAATGCTCCTTCTCCACTCCTGCCCGCAAGATCTCGGCAAACTCCAGCGCTTCGTCGCGAGTGGCATGAGGGAGGATGGCCACGAACTCTTCCCCACCATAGCGGCCGATGAAGCCGTGGTCCGTCCGCGCAATCTTGGTCTTGAAGATTGCCGCAACCTTGCGCAACACTTCGTCCCCTACGAGGTGGCCAAATTCGTCGTTGAAAGTCTTGAACTTGTCCACGTCGGTGAGGATGATCGAAAGGGGCATCCCTTGTTCCCGGGCCTGAGTCATGGCCTCGTTCAGCTTCTTCTTAAAAGTGCGATAGTTGTTGAGACCCGTCAATCCGTCGGTGGTGGCGAGCAACTCCAGTTGTTCGCTGAGTTCTTGTAAGGCCATATTCTTGCCCTGGAGTTCCTCGGTCTTCACTTCCAACGATTGAGAGAGATCCTTCGAGCGCTTGAGCTCGACTTTGAGTTCGCGTTCCAGTCGCTTTTGCTGGGTGATATCCACCATACAAATCGCGCTGCCGATCACGTCTCCCGTCGGAGACTTCAAAGCAAAGGTGCTGATCATGAGGTGCGGCTTGCGTCCATCTCGCAGCGTGTAGCACCAGGATTCGTTGGCGATCATGTCGGTACCGAGCGCCGCCCAAACGAGCTCTCTCGCGGCCCGCTGGTTGCGCGAGCTGACGATCACCTCCCAGAGTGGCTTCATCCAGACTTCGTGGGTCTTCAGCCGGAAGAGACTCTCGGCGGCGGAGTTCCACTCCATAATGAGCCCTTCATCGCCAATCGTCACAACTGGGATCGGAAGATTTCGGAACATCTCTGAAATCCGGCGATTGGAGACCTGGAGAACGCCCCCAAGTTGCTCCATTTCCACCGACTTCCGGCGGACTTCGTCGTTCATCCGGAGCACCCGTTGGGCAATCTCCATCCGAGCGTAGAGGTCGGCCGGGATGATCGGCTTGCGCAAGAAGTCGTCCGCTCCCGCCGAGATCGCTTCGGCCATCTTGTCCGAGCCTTCGATCGCGGTGAAGATCACAAAGTAGGTATAGATCGGCCCCCCGATCCCCCTCAGGCGGCGGCAAAGTTCCAATCCATCGATTCCCGGGAGAAACCAGTCGCTGAGGACCACTTCGAAATTCTCGCGCTGAAGCGCGAGCCATGCATCCTCCCCGTTCGAACAGCACATGACCGAGTGCTGTTCGTTCTCAAGAACGCGCTGAACCGTTGCCAAGGACACCGGGTCGTCATCGACGAGCAAAATTCTCATAGGCTAGGCTGCTCCGGCGAGCTCCGAGGAGGTCTTCTCCCAAGTCTGGACAAGGCACTCTAGACTCATGGAAATTGGTTCCGTGGCCTCGCTCTGGGTCCGGAGGTCATCTTCGATCGCTCCACAAACGATCGCCAACTGGGGCGCGCCCACGGCAAGTGCACTCCCTTTGAGTCGGTGGACGATCTGGGCCACGCCGCCCCAATCCTGATTTTTCGCCCGCTCACCAGCCTCGGGGACCAACTTGTCTCCAGATTCCTGGAAGCGCTGGATCACCGCCCTCACAAATTCTTCATCCCCTCGTCCGATTTCTCGCAACGAGGAAAGATCTACGTAGACACAACGTTCCATCTCTCGACTAACCCCACCATGGGTTATCTTTGGCGGGTACGTCGAGAATTTGTAGGCGCAAGAAAGTTCCGCTTAATCGCCAGACTTATCGAACTCGGAACTCAAGATAATGTAGTCGAAAATCGAGACAGAATCGTCTCCATCGAGGTCAGAATCGCTCGGTTTGACCCCCGATCCGTTGGGAACATTCCAATCAGAATCGGCACTTGACTTATCAAAGTTTGTGGAAAGTTCGATATAGTCAAAGATCGTAATGGAGTTGTCGTTATCGACATCGCCATTGATCAGGGAGAAATCCACGCCGTTGATCACGCCCCCGTTTAGGACTACGTCTGCGCTCGCTCTGCGAAGCCAGTGCCGCCCCTTGGCCGCGAGCTTGTAGGTGCCCGAAGTCAGGTTCGAAACGTACTCGTAGTCGCCGCTGATCGTCGGAGTCAAAACCTGGGTTTCCACCGCGACGCCATTGCTATCCAGCAGTTCAAACGTGACGGCCTGGTTGTCGGGCGTCGGGAAGTAGCTTTCCAACGTGACAAGTCCCAAAATGCGAGTTGTCCGGGGGACCAAATCGCCCATGCGAGCCTCGACCGCAAAGCTGTTCCAAGTTCCGACGTCCCCGGAAGCAATATCCCGAACGTCCAGGGTCCAAGTTCCCTGCGGGTTTTCGCCCCAGAATCCGTTGGCCACAAACGTCCAGTTGATGTTGTCGCCGCCATCCCCACCCGACTGGATGAACAGCCGACGCCGGGTCCCGGTCGGACTCGTCAGATAGGCTTCCAAATCACCTCGGAACGTGTGGGTGACGTTCAGGGTGACCAAGACCTCCTCCAACTTCGCCGTGGAGGTGAGATTGAAGGTGCGAGACAGCCCCGTGGTGTTGTTATCCGGGACTGTTACTCCGACTGTTGTTGTCGGGATCGCCTCGGTGGTCAGCGGAGTCACCCCACTAAAGTTGTCCAGGGCAACGATCATCGCCTCGATGTTGATGAGGCCAAATCCGTAGTTCGGATTGAACTGGATCCCACCCGTGCTGTTCCGCCATCCGCCGTCACTGGCCGCGCTTGCGTCGTTCGGATGAATCTTTGTGGAAGTGCGGGCGATGAGGTGCTTAGCAAAGCGAGTATTCAGGGTCGGCTCGGCTTGTCGAACCAGGGCCAATCCGCCCGAGACCAGCGGGGCCGCCCCCGAAGTGAATCCGAAGTTCGCGGTGTAGTCGGCATCCGGGAAGGTATCTCCCGATCCGTTGTATCCGGCGGCCTCGGTGGTTCGGTCGGTGGTCAGCATCCGACGGAACGAAGTCAGGTTCGGGCTGGAAGGAGCGACGCAGGTGAGGCTCGCGCCAAAGCTAGAGTAGCTCGCAAAGGTCCCGTCGCTACTAACGGCGCCGACGACAATCGACTCGGGGATGCTGCGCTCCAAGAACTTGGCCACATCTTCACCCGCAGTTCCGCGTGCATTTCCGGCCGAACGGACGTGGATCGTTCCCGCCGCGGTCGAGGTCACGATCGCTGCTGCCTGAGCGGTGGACGGTGAATAGGGGGAGATGGGACCGTAGCTGTGGTTCTTGATGCGAATCACCACCGTGCTTCCCGAACTGCGGTACAAGGTTGCGTCAACATCTTGGGTCGGGAATCCGGCGGCGTTGTTGAAGTCCAACCGTAGTGCCCCAAATCGAGCGTTGGGCGCGACTCCCGTGATCCCGATGCCATTGCCGCCTCGGGCCACCATGATTCCGGCGACCGCGGTTCCGTGGTTGTCCGCCGCCGTCACCGGGCTCGGATTCCCATCGTTCTGGCCAAAGTCGAAACTATTGACGCTCTGATAGTTCGAGAACAGATCGGGATGGTTGGCCTGAACGCCGTCGTCGATCACCCCGAGCAAGATGCCCGTCCCCTCATAGTCGAGATTCCAGGCGCCTTCGGCTCGGATCGAAACGGCCTCGGAATTCTTCAGATACCACTGCCCAGGCCACCCCGCCGCAGGGTTGTCGACCTGAAAATAGGGATCGTTGGGGACAAACGAGTCGCGGGCGTAAGGAACCTCCACGACTGGATAAGCGGCAAGAATCCCAGAGACCCCGACCAAAGACTCGATGCTCGCTTCCGATCGAAAAAGCGTCGGGAGTTCGATCACGCGCCAAGTCGGATCCGAGGTCAGACGCTGAATCTCGCGACCATAGGGGAGGAAGAGATCTCGACTGGAGCGATCAACGCGAACGACCGCGACCCTGGGAGCGGGAAAAACGGGATCGGCGGATGCGACCTTGGTTCTCCGATTTTGTTCGGCCCATGCTTCGGGGTCCTGTCCGTGAACTTGACTTCCACAGACTGCGCCAACCAAACCAAGAACTAACCCGCTCGCTATCCATCGCACCATCATCGCCTTCAAGTCAAAGACACTCCAGGCCCTATTCTACGACGATTCGCACCAATTGCAAGGGGTAAGAGATACCGGTTTTGCGAGAAGATTCCAGCAAAACCGGGATGACCTCAGCCGCGACGACGTCGGAGCATCGCCAGGCCACCTGTCAGTAATGCGAGGATGCTTGCTGGCTCGGGCACGGGATTCAGCTCAACTTTGCCAAGAAGGGCCCGGGCTTGAGCCTCGGTAGTGTTGTCCCCCAAGAAGACGAAGTTCTTGAGGTTGTACGGCTGGCCAAAGGCCGAATAATTCCGGAGCCCACCAGAAAGCACCGAGTTGCCGCCGGCGCTCAGAGTGTAGGACGAACCCGCAATGGACAAGTCATACCGATTGAATTGCGACTTAGTGTCGAAGCTTGCCGATTCGCCAAGACCCAAGAAGCTCGAATTAGGCTGGGTGAATATCTGCCCCTCGCGGAAGCCGATCTCGATCCCAAAGCCGTCGGTTCCGAGCAAAATCACGCTAAACCCGGCTCGCTCTTGGCCGACGGGATTCGTACTGCCCGCGGGGTTATTCGTCTGGGAGAGGACTTGGAGATCGAAACGAAGGGAAAAACCGATGCTCCGGTTCAGAGTCGGAAAGGCAGCATTCTTGAAATTTCCCGAAGTCGTGTAGTTGCTATAGCCGGCATATGTCAGCATCAGGGCCGTGGAGTCAAGCGTCACCCCGCTGGAGGAGCCAACCTGCGCGGCCGGGCCAAGAGCGTTGTAGGTCAACCAAGACTGGTCGGACGGAGTTTGGCTCCCGCTCGGGGTGTAGAGCGGTACTACCGCTGCTGAAGAAACCAAAGTTAGGCCCCACAAGGCGCCCACAAAAAGGCTGCGAATCATCTCGTTTCCTCTCTTCCTTGGGACCCCAATGGGTAACCCACCGATCCCAGTATACGACGGTATATCGGTAAGTCCTAGGCATCAAAAAAGAGGTAGCCCGCGCGATTTGCGCGGACTACCTCTTGTCCCGTCCACTACAAGCGGGCGTTAGGGTCGAACGTTGACCCGGGTCGTCACCCTAGTGCTCAAGCGTTCGGCGGTGATATCGACCGCAGTCGCACCCGAAACCGAGCCTGCCGTCGCCCGAACGATGACCGATCGGCGACCCGCAGGAATGGTCACCGTCGCTGGAACGTTGAGCACGCCAGGATTGTTCGACGACAGTCGAACGATGGCTGGAACGGTCAACGTGCCCGAGAGACTCACCGTCAGCCGAACCGTTTGGCCGCTGAAGGCGTTGCTCGGGTTGGCCGTAATGGTGCTCAGGCCGGCGGGGAGAACAAGCAGTTCTGCGCTGCTGGTCGATCCAAGCCGACTGGCTGTGATGTTGACGATGCTCGCGTCATTGACACCCGAAGTTCGGACCTTGACTCGCGCGATGCGCTGCCCTTGGGGGATATAGGCCCAGTTGCGGACCGGTCGGGCCACCCGAGGTCGGTCGCTCGTCAGCGTCACCGTGGCGCCATTTCGCGGCGCAGGCGAGTTGAGAGTGACGATCGCATCGATGAGGTTGCCACCAATCACCTCGTCGGTCGAAAGTTCGACTGACTCGACGCCGACGGGCAGGATGTCGATGATCGCGCTTTCGCTTCCGCGACTATTGGCGGCAATCACCGTCACTCGCACCCGGTCCTCGCCCGGAACCGGTCGAACAGTCGAAGTGGTGATCGGGAAGCTAACACTATCTTCGCCGGCTTCGACAACGACGCTCGCCGGAACGCTGGCGGCGCGGGGATTGCTGCTGATAAGTTGCACGCTGGTCGCATCATCAGCCGGGGCCGAAAGCCGCAGGGTGCCGACCGTGTTCTGGACTCCGCCGATGACTTCGTTGGGGTCAAAGGTCAGTTCAGAGAATCCATCCGGCTGAGCCGCGGAGTAGAGAACGCTGACCACTTGGGATCCGCCCTGAAGCGTGTCCTTGTGGTCGATCACGATCTCGTACTGCCCCGTTTCCGGGGCCGCGATCACGATCTGCTCCATCACGTCGACTTGGTTGTCACCCGTGGTAGCAGCCTCGGCCGGGTTCTCCACGTCCAGCACCCAAGGCTCGAATTCTTCGCCCGTCAGGACGTTGCGAACTCGTAGGTCCACGTCGTTGACTAGGATCGGGGTGCGGCTGTCATGAACCCGCCCTGGCGAACTACCCGCCGGGTCGGTCCAAGAGATCGTGACCTTGAACGGGGCATCATCGCTCACCGCAACCGGAATCGTGATCGTCGAACCTTGGCCCAGAGTCACCTCTTGGGTTTTGGCCGGATTGAAGAAAGAGGTCGTGATGTGAAGCGCGGCGGCTTCGGCATCCAGAAGTCCATACCCGAAGAGGTAATCAGGGCCGTCGTCGTTCCCAGCTTCCTTGGCCGTATGCACGGCAAGACCCTTCAGCGTGGAGGCCCTCATGTCGCGCCCGAACAAGTTGCGGAAGTGCTGGGTGAGAAGCCCGAGCGAACCCGAAACGTTGGGGGCGGACATCGAAGTCCCACTGGCGAATCCATAGTTGTTGTTGTTATAAGTCGAGAGAACCGGGTCGCCAACACCCACAATCTCGGGCTTGATGCGGCCATCGTCGGCCGGTCCCGCGCTGGAAAAGCCCGCCAGTTCCACCGACTCTGGGCCGTCGTAAGAACTCACCGGCTGGACCGCCCCGACGGTCAGCGTGTTTTTGGCAAGCTGTTCAGAGCCGGAGATGGTGTCGTAGAGACTTTGGTCATCCCGCGCGGCCGTCACCTCAACCCAGTTGTTCTGAGCCGGATCGAAGACGAGGTGGAGGAACGCCGTGTTCGGAACACCCGGGTTTCGCTGATTCCCCGAAGAGACCACCGGAAGATAGAACGGGGCGTTGTAGAGCATCGTGTCGTACTGCGCCGCTCCACCGTCATAGCGACCAAAGTTATAGTCTTCAAAGGCGTTGATCGCCGGGTCGCCCAACCATCGGAAGCGCCCGCTGCCATCCGTGCCACCATCGCCAAATCCAGACCGGATTCCGTAGGAGTGGTTCGAAACTCGCAGAGTGCTCGCCTTTTGGGACATTTCACCAAAGGCGTTAAAGCTGTCGTAAGCGTCCAGCTCGGCTTGATAAGCCATCCCGCGAGCCGTCGGTTCGAGTCCGGTCGCGATCATGATCCCGGCGACGTGCGTTGCGTGGTCCGAGAAGAAGAAGTTGCCATCAAGGATGTCGATCCGGCCCACAAGTTCGCGGTGATTGATGTCCGGATTTCCGCCCGCTTCCCAGATTCCCATCCGCAGCCCCGAGCCGGAGAGAGACAAGCCAAGACTTCCTCCTGGCCAGAGCGCATTCGTACCAGTCGACACCGCATCCGCGAGCCCGTGGCTGGAGACAAACACCGGTCGCCCGTTCTCAATAGAGTCCAAGAGGACCACTTTGCCATTCGAAAGGGTCTCTCGCAGGGGGATGCCGGTCCGAGCCGAAAATGCTTCGACCTCGCGGCGCTCGCGAGACGCCTGGGCGGCTCCTTCACTGGCAAGACGCCGGAGCGTGCGCTGGTCCAATTGCTGGGCGTGACCCACTCCAAAAAGAGCTAGCCCCAAGGCCACGAGGGCGGGAGCGAGGCGAGTTCCCCCTCGCCGTCGGTGAAAGATTGCACTCTGCATAGTAATCGCCGTGAATGGACGAGCCGACACGCGGCCCCGAATACGTCTTATCTTACTAGGTTTTACGGCCTATTCCAAGTGAGGCGACGACCGAAATCCCCAGCCGTCTGATTTTTGCCGCGGTTTTAGTGCGAGTTACGAACAACTTGACAAGACATTACGTATGCCCTTTGAGCCAAAGATCGCATCGATGAACCGTCGCGCTTCAACAAAGAATTCAGCGTTGGGGAAAAACCAGCAAAAAGCCTGGGGGGCCCTTTTGCTAGCTCATGCCTCGGTGACTCGGCGCGTGAATCAGGCACTTGAAGCTGCTGGGTCGATCTCAATCGAGCTCTATGACGTCTTGCTTGCCCTCGAAGACGCTCCCGATCGGCGCATGCGGATGAGTGAACTCGCCGCCCAAGTCGTGTTTAGCCCCAGCGGACTCACCCGAGTCGTCGACCGACTCGAAAAGCTCGGCTACGTTCGGCGCGAACGTCACCCCAACGATGGCCGCTCCCTCTTCGCATGCCTCACGGACGAGGGCCTCGACGCCCGAATCGAGGCGTGGCCGATCTACCGTGAGGCTCTGGAAGAACTCTGGGGTCGACATCTCTCTGATGAGGACGCCGCCACGATGGAACGCGCTCTCCAAAAAGTCTTTGAAGAATGTCCTCGACGCCCGAGCTGACAACCTGAGGTATGCTCCACGTTTCGATTTAGGACCTAGCACATGCGAATTCGAAACAAAGAACTTCGGCAAAAGTGGCATCGGAAAGAGCAGCGAATCAAGGAGCTGATTGCCGAAGCCAAGGAAGCCGCCAAGAACGGCACCAAACCGAGCAAAACCGCCAAGGCTCCGGCAAAGAAGAAGGAAGCCACCGCCGCCAAGGCCGAGCCCAAGCCCAAGAAGACCACCAAGAAGGCAGAAGCCGCAGAACCGACTGAAGAAACCACGGCCGAGGCCTAAGTTTCCCGACCAAACTACGGCGCATTCAAGGATCCCCCAGGGCTAGTTCCGGGGGATCCTTTTGTCTCTGAGATCAGTTCCGTTGGCCAAAATCCATGAAGCCAACCTCTAGGATGGGCCTCGCGGGGTATCCTAGACGTTTGTGGGAGGTCCTCTGAAGGGGCCGATTGACCACGGAGGCACTCAGTGCGAAAGAATCAGAAGAACAAGACCCAGCATTCACCCCGCTTTATCGAACTCGCCAAGCTCGTGGACAAAGACTTCCTCTACGACGTTGAGGCTGCGATCGGACTGGTGAAGAAGACGGCCACCGCCAAGTTCGTAGAGAGCGTGGATCTGAGCATTAAGCTCGGTATCGACCCCCGAAAGAGCGACCAAAACGTTCGGGGCACCACCAGCCTTCCTCACGGAACCGGAAAGGTCAAAAAAGTCGCCGTCCTCGCCAAGGGTGAAGCCGCCAAGGAAGCCGAAGCCGCCGGCGCCGACATCGTCGGAGACGAAGACCTGATGTCCAAGATCCAAGGCGGATTCAAGGATTTCGACGTTCTGATTGCCCACGAAGAAATGGCCCCCCAAATCGGGAAGATCGCCAAGATGCTCGGCCCCAAGACCCCGAACAAGCGGAACGGCACCGTCACCAACCAGATCTCGGTGACTGTCGGGGAAATCAAGGGCGCCAAGCGAGTCGAATACCGCGCCGACAAGGGCGGCGTCGTCAACCTCGGGATCGGCAAGGTCAACTTCACTGAAGCCCAGCTTCTGGAAAACTTTGTCTCCGCTCTCGACGCCGTGATCAAGGCCAAGCCGAGCAGCGCCAAGGGCAAATATCTGCACTCGATCACCCTCAGCGCCAGCCAAGGCCCCGGCATCCCGCTCGACATCAGCGCGGCAAGCAAGACAGCCGGGCACTAACGGCCCTATTGTCGAAGAATCAAGAGGTCTCTGGTTATGGACCAGAGACCTCTTTTGATTGATTAGGTAGCCTCTGGCCTTACGATGAAGGTCAGCTTCCGCACGGTTCGGCTCGAAAAGCTCTACCCCCTTGCCATCAGTAGGGGGGTAAGCACCGGCTCCAACAACCTCTTTGTCATGGTCGAGCAAGACGGCCACGTCGGGATCGGCGAGTGCGCGCCCGGCACTGGATACGACGACACCCTGGCCGCCATCGCCCAGAGCCAATTGGAAGACCTCGTCGCCAAGGGGCTGGAAGGCAAGAGCATCCACCAGATCTGGGCGATGGCCTACGAGCACCAGGTGAACCCCAGCGCCCTAGCGGCCCTCGATGTCGCCCTGTGGGACCTCACGGCCAAGCGGGCCGGGCTTCCGCTCTATCAAGTCTTCGGCCTCAGCCCTCGGTCGGCCCCGACCAGCGTGACCATCGGCATCAACCCGGTCGAAGTGATCCGCGAGCGCGTCCCCGAGATCCTCGCCCGCACCGGAGGCAAAGCTCTTAAGATCAAGCTCGGCAGTCCGGACGGCTGGCAGCGCGACCAAGAAAACTATGAAGCCGCCCGCGAGGTATCGGCACCCTTCGGGGTTCAGCTCCGAGTCGATGCGAACGGGGGATGGGACGTCCCGACGGCCCAAAATATGATGGGATGGCTTGCCGAGCGTGGATGCGACTATGTGGAACAGCCCCTTGCTGAAGGTCGGGAGGACGAACTGCCCCATCTCTTTGAGGGCCGACCTCTGCCGATCTATTGCGACGAAAGCTGCCGATTTTCCCAAGATGTTCCCCGACTGGCCGGCCGGGCCGACGGCGTCAATCTCAAGCTGATGAAGTGCGGGGGACTGACCGAGGCGATCCGGATCGTCGCCACGGCAAGGGCCTGCGGGCTGGGCACGATGATTGGCTGTATGGGCGAGAGCAGCGTGGCGATCTCGGCGGGGGCGGCGATCGGAGAACTCTTCGACCACATTGATCTAGATAGCCAGATCAATCTAAATCCTGACCCAGCCATCGGGGCACCGATGATCGACGGAGTGGTGACTCCCCCCGACCGGCCGGGCCACGGAGCCGAGCTGAGGGTCTGACGAGAAGGGCGAGGATCGCTACACCAACAGTCCCACCGGCGAGCAATTCCCAACCGCTCCGGCCCAAAATCCCTTTCAACCCGAATGCTACAACCTGGTGACAAGATCGCGATCTACATGGAGGGAGCCCTCCACGATCCCAGCGGAAAAATGGGATTTGGTGTCCTCCGCTATTCTCCCCACGCCGTCGTCGCCGTGGTGGACCGGGCCCTTGCGGGCCAAGACGCCCGAGCGGTGACCGGCATTCCAGGTCCGGACTGCCCGATTGTCGCCACCCTCGAAGAAGCCGTCACCCTGGGAGCCAACGTCCTCGTGATCGGAATTGCGCCCCTCGGCGGGGCCCTGCCCGAAGCTTGGCTGCCGATCATCGACCGCGCCGTTGGCCTGGGACTCAGCATCGTCAACGGACTCCACGGCCGCCTCCGTCCTCGGTACCAGGGTCTCCAAGTCGGCCAATGGATTTGGGACATCCGCACCGAGCCCGAAAATCTGCCAAACGGGACGGGAGCCGCTGCGAAGATGACCGCCAAACGACTCCTCCTTATCGGGACCGATATGGCCGTCGGCAAGATGACGGCGGGACTTGAGATTCAGAAGGCCCTCCTCGACGCGGGGCTGAATGCACCCTTCGTCGCCACCGGTCAGATCGGGATGACCATCACCGGGGCCGGAGTTCCGCTCGATGCGATCCGAGTCGATTTTGCCAGCGGGGCGATTGAGCGTGAGGTCATCCAGCACCCCGAAGCCGACTGGATCATCGTCGAGGGTCAAGGGTCGCTGGCTCATCCCAGCAGCACCGCGACCCTTCCCCTCCTGCGGGGATCGTGCCCAACCCACCTGATCCTTTGCGCGCGCGCGGGTCAGACTCACCTGCTGAGAGCTCCGCACATCGCGATCCCCCGGCTCGACGGATTCATCAAGCTTTATGAGGACCTCGCCGAGGTCACTGGAACCTTTCCCCGCCCCAAAACGGTCGCCATTGCCCTCAATACCTCGCATCTCTCCGGGGCTGAAGCCAAAGCCGCCTGCGAAGAACTCACCGCCGATTACGGATTGCCCTGTTGGGACCCCGTCCGCCATGGCGCGGGACCGTTTGCCGAGTTGCTTCAGCGGTCGTAGAACACGCCGACCTGGCTCTCTCCTGAAGGGGTCCGCCGGTCTCGCCAGTTCGGCACGCGGCTCAGATTTTTGGCGTGGCTCACTGCCGCGGGATAGGTGTCGGTTCCGCCCAGATCGAGGAAGAGCCCAAGCGCCAGGGCCCGCTCTCGCAGGGATCCCTTCGGGGCCTCGCTGGCTTGGCCCAACGTGATTCCGGTCGATTCGTAGGAGTCATCCCCCATATCGTCGACAAAGACGCCAATCCCGTTTGCATTCCCCGCACCCAGGCTCAGGTTCGGAGCCCTATAGCTATCTTTGCCTGCGCTATTGAGCATCATTCCGATCCCAAAATCGTGCCCGGCTCCCATGGCCATGTTGAGCGCGGCCGACACCTGGTCGTCTCCTCCAGCGTCATCGAGAAGGCCGATGCCAAAGTGGGCGCTCGCTCCTTGGGCGTACCACTGTGCCTCATAGATATCGTTGCCGGCCTCATCCCAAAGAAGCCCGCAACCCTCCCAATAGCCAACCCCCTGGGCAAAGACCGAGCCCAGGTAGCGGTCATCTCCCACCTCGTCCAACAGGATCCCAATTCCTCCGCTCAAGCTATGGCCGTCTAGGTAATCGGCCCGCCGACCGGTCGCAGCTCCCTGGGCCATGCTCAGGTTCAGGCTTGAGTTCTGAGCGCTCGGAAAGTCGATGGTTGTGGTGTTGGCCGTATAGCGATCCGCGCCGAGCCGGTCGATCAGCATCCCCATCCCCATCACACCCCCAAATCCCTGGCCATTTTGGAAGACCGAGTACTGGTCATCGCCCTTCCAATCATCGAGGATTCCGATGCCGAACTGGGCCGAGCCCTGGGCATTGGTGTAGGCGTCATAAACGTCGTTGCCGGTCGAATCTTCCAGGTAGGCGACCCCAAAGACCGCCGAACCCAGCCCCGCCCGGTGGCTTCGATAGAGGTCATTCCCGTTGCTATCCACCAAGACCGACACTCCAAAGGCCGCCGACGCCGGCCCCGAGCCGCTGTTGGACCTTCGCCCGGCAAACCGCTCGATCGTGGTAGTGGCCAGTCCGGAGTCGCTCAAGTAGCGATCGTCGCCACTGGTGTCCAAGACGATGCTGAGCCAATTGGTCGCCGTCCGATTACTCGCACAATTGAGATAGGTATCGCTACCTCCTGTATCAATGAGCAAGAGAGTCGGTTCTTCCTTATAGGTATCGTTCGAACCCCCGCTCAGGACGATCCGTCCCCATTGGGTGTCGACTTCCCAGCGAAACTTGGTCGATGCATCCGTACTTTGCACCACCACTTGGGCGTGCTTTGTGGCACTGACAAGGTCGCTTCCAGCCGCGAAGAGATACCGCAGGTCAACCTTTCGATAGAAGTCAAAGAGGTCTTGGTTGGCCTCCGGATCCGCCGATTCTAGCGGCCCAGCCTGAGACCGCCGATACCACTCGGCAAAATTGGGAGTCTCACGAAAAGCCGCTCGGCGGTAGGGGATGGTCTGGAGCGAAACTTGCAAAATCACCGCCGCCGCCTCCTGAACTCCCCCCGGAACATTGGCCAGACTCGGAATCGTGCCCGTGATCAGGCCGCGTTTCTTCATGGCCTCCAGCGTCGCCTGAAGCGCGCCTTGCTTCAAACCCACATCAATCGCGCTCTGAATCGGATTACCCAGCAGGGACCGACGGGTGCCTCGCCCCAGCATCCGTCCTGCCACCGAAACGGTCTCCCCAGGATCGCCGACGGTGACCTTGATCTGCCGTTTCCACATTTCAGAATAAAACGGAATACGCCAAGGATCTTCGTAGCAACTTTCATAAAAGGGGGTGCGAAACTCACCTTCGCGGAAGAACCGGACGATCCCCGGGTCGAACGTCGCGGTGGCCCGGTTCAGACCCGCCAAGCCGAGCGCGACATCGAAATCGTTATCTAAACTGGAAGGCAGGGCCGTGTTAAGAATTCCAAGAGCACAAAGGAGGGCATTCATCGCAGTTTTGCTGGGCTGTGGGACCGCCTTCACTGTGGCCCAAACCCCCACAGGTCCGCAACCGCCCCCCGCGATCGACTTCCCCCCCAGCCGCACGCTCCGCACCGGGGATATTTCGCGCGAACTTGAAGTCACCTTCCCTTCGGCGATCCCTTCCGAATTCGCCGAGAATCAGTCAGTTCGGCTTCGCGTCTTCTTGCCCGCCGAAAAGGTAGACCCGGTTCCCGTCGTCGTCATCCTCCACTACTGGGGTGCTACCGATTGGCGATTGGAGGAGCGCATGGCGGCGCAGCTCAATCGCCGAGGGGTCGGGGCCGTCCTGGTTCCGCTGCCCTATCACCTCAGCCGGACCCCCCGTGGCTATCTCAGCGGGCAGCTGGCGATCCAGCCCGACCCCGAAGCCCTCCGCAAAACCATCCTTCAGAGCGTCAGCGACGTCCGCCAAACCGTCAACTGGATCGAACGTCAACCCGACTTCCGACTCGGCCAGATCGGAATCGCCGGAACCAGCCTCGGGGCCATCGTCGCCGCACTCGCGGCCGGAACAGAGCCCCGCTTCACCGCTCGATGCTTTGTCCTCGGCGGGGTCGATCTGGCCTTCCTTCTCTGGAACAGCTCCCGAGTCGTCAGTCAGCGCGAGGTGATGCGCCGAGCGGGGTTCACCGAAGCCCGGTTAAGAGAGATCCTGAGCGATGTAGAACCCGCGACCTACCTCGCCCAATCGGTTCCCGTTCCGAGTCTCGTCATTCGGGCCAAGTTCGACACCGTCATCCCACCGCAATCGACCGACGCCCTGATCGAATCCCTCAATGAACCTCAAGTCGTAACCGTCAATACCGGCCACTATGGCGGAGTCTTTGCCGAGCGGGCCATCCTCCGCGAGTTCGGGGAGTTCTTCCAATCCACCTTTTTTGGAACCGCTAGAAGTGGAATTAGCAAGAGCCTGAGCGCCCCGACCATCCGCATCGGGGGGCTTTACGATGACCAGGATCGCCTCCAAGTCGCGGCCGGAATCGACCTGTGGCGATCCAATGCCCGATCGGATGTCTTTCTCGCTGCCCTAGCCAGCCCGAGGGGGCCCAGGCTGATGCTCGGTGCTCAACTCGGGCCACGGGTTGCGGTGGGCCCGGTCCTCACCGGAAAGAGAGTCACCGTCGGACTCTTCTGGAGCATAGTTTTGTGAACGACGATCTTCAAAGTCGCGCCCGAAAGAATATCGTCGACACCTACACCAAGCTCGCCCGGGTGATGCCCGGGGTAACGGTTCGGGATTTTGGCCACCACCTGAGGGCAGAGTCCAAGCTGGACATGGTCATGGGAAATTTCGCGATTCGCTTCGATGCAGGCTCCGAAAACCTGACCGAGTGCCTCGACGACCTAGAGCTGGCCGCACGTCGGCACCGCACCTTTCGTATCTTTCTGCTGGATGGAGACCGCCCCTCGTCGCTCCGATTCCTCTTGGAAGGTCGGGGATTTCTCCATCAGGACCAGATGCACCAACTCGCGTGCTTGACCGACGGAGAGAACCCACCAGAAATGCTGGAGGCGATCGCCCCCGACGAGCGAACTGCCATCTCCCAGTTCATGGTCCGGTGCTTCTTTCTTCGGCGGGATCCTGGTTTGCGTCGCGTCGTCACCCGGGCTACGGCCGACTCGGGCCACCGGCTGTTCTATCTGGGAAGTCTGCAAGATCCCCTCGGGGCCGTCATGCTGACCGAGTCCCCCGGGTCCATCGGGCTGTACAACCTGTGCGTCAGCCCACCCCATCGAGAACGGGGGATCGGAGGGCAGATCCTGCGCTTCGCCCGACATTTCGCCTTCCAATCCGGCAGCCCGATCCTCCTGCAATGCCACCCCTCGCTGACCATTTGGTACGCAAAGCAAGGATTTTTTGGGTTCGGGGACGTTTTTTCTTTGCGTTTCGTTCAGAAAACGTTGTAGGATAAGAGAAAGTCCTAGCGAACACGCAACGATGCGGAGCCGAAGAGCCTTCACCATAACCGAGCTCTTGGTGGCAATGACAATTCTTGTTATCCTTGCCGCTGTCCTTTTCCCTGTGTTCCAGTCGGCTCGTGCTTCAGTTGATCGGTCCTCGTGTGCCAGCCGGATGAAGCAGGTCTTCTTGGCCGTCACCCTCTACCAGAACGAGTACGACGACGGCTATCCGATGGTGGGCTACCAGGTCAATCGAAGTCCGGATTCGGCAACTCAAGACCGGCTCTGGCCTCAGCTTCTTTTGCCGTATCTCAAGGACTCGCGTCTTTGGGCGTGCCCGGCGGACAAGTCCGAACGTCCGCGTCCGGACACCCGCTTTAACGCGGATCTCTCGCTCGCCGATTCCAACTCACGGTTCTATGCCGTCGCCGAGCGGGCCAACCTAGGCTACAACAGCTACAACCTCTCCCCCGTCGTCCGGAATGGTTCAACGATGTTCTTCTCGCCGGTGAAGGCTTCTCAGGTTGGTGCACCGGCAAACACGATCGGCTGGGTGGAAACAGTTTGGGAAGTCCGAGGCGGAGCGACCTTCGGCGGGGGGAACTATGTGGCCGAACCTCCGTGCCGCTACGTCCGAGCAAATGCCACCTTCGTCGATACCATTCCTGGAGCCGGACCGGCCGGTCGAGACAATGGATGGCTCGTCGACCCCGAAGAGGAATCTGTCAACGAGACGACCTTCGGCGGGGCTTGGGGGTGGCACGGAGGGAAACTCCACATGCTGACGCTCGACGGCCGGGCGGTCCTTATCGAGCCCAACCGCCTTGCCAACGGTTGCCGAGTGGAGTCGAACTGGGCCGGCGCGATCTTCGATCAACAGACTTATCTCTGGGATCTCCAGTAATCGCTGGACCTCCTCCGGCCCGTCTATCGACCTCTGGGCCATAATTCTAAGCAGAAC
The DNA here is from genome assembly GCA_002343825.1 of Chthonomonas sp. UBA2391. Taxonomy (GTDB): domain Bacteria; phylum Armatimonadota; class Fimbriimonadia; order Fimbriimonadales; family Fimbriimonadaceae; genus UBA2391. The sequence goes on along the minus strand of DDSL01000114.1, from coordinate 28,017 downwards.
ACCGGGCTGTTTCGACACCCCAGGATCCCAGAGAACACTATGTACAAGGTCAGTATTATCGGTGGCGGAGGCCGGGTCGGAAGCGACGCGGCCTTTGCTTTGCAACTCGGAGGAATTGTCAGTGAGATCGCGTTGGTGGACGCCAATCGCGATATGGCCGACGGCGAGGCACTCGACATCCGCCACGGATCGGCGCTGACCAGCAGTCAGAAGATCACCAGCGGCGACTACGACGTCGTCAATGGCAGCGACTGTGTCGTCATCACCGCCGGACTGCGGCGCAAGCCAGATGAGAGCCGGCTGGAACTCATCAACCGAAACGTCGGACTCTTCAAGCAGATCCTCGAATCGCTGAAGGGGTGCAAACTGGCCGATGGCGCAACCATCTGCGTCGTCTCCAACCCCGTCGACATCCTCACCCACCTCGCGGCCAAGAGTGGCATCCTGCCCGAAAGCCAAGTCATCGGCCTCGGCACCGTCCTCGACACCTGCCGGTTCCGCTCGATGCTCGCCGACCACTTTAGCGTCGGCGCAACCGACGTCAAGGCGCTCATCCTAGGCGAGCACGGCGACACAATGGTCCCCGTCTGGAGCAGCGCGACCGTCGCCGGCGTGCCTCTGAGCAGCCTCCCCGGCTTCAGCGAGACGGTTGCCGCAGAGATCTTCGACAAGACGAAGAAGTCGGGCGCAGAGGTCATCCGCCTGAAGGGTGGAGCCGGACGCGCGGTCGGGATCTCGATCAAGGAAGTCGTCGAAGCCATGTGCCTCGACCAAGGCGCGATCCTGCCCGTCAGCGCGGTCCAAACCGGAAAACTGGGGATCAGCGACATCTCGCTCTCGCTACCGACCCGCGTCGGCCGCCATGGCGTCGTCGATATCCTGGAACCCGCTGTGAGCGAAGCCGAAAAGGAAGGACTCCACAAGTCCGCCCAATCGCTGAAGGACGTCTTCGCCCAGATCCAGTAGTTGGCTGGGGTTAGGAGTTAGGGGTTAGGTTGTAGGTGGTAGGAACTGGGATCTAGGTAGGGATCAAGACCCTCCGAACCTCACCCCTCACCCCTAACTCCTAACTCCTAACTCCTAACTCCTTGCCCCTAACCCCTAACCCCTAATCGGCAAAACGCTGCAGTCGAAGACGTGCTCGTTCAGCTTGATCCGAGCGGCTCCGGCGGGGCTGAGTTCTTTGTCCACCGCGATTTGGGCGATGGCGGCTTGGGCTCCGCCGAGGATGATGTTCTCCATCTCCTGGACATTCACGCCCTCATCGCGCAGAATCGTCAGCACGTGGGCCAGCACGCCGACGCGGTCTTGGTGTCGAACCACGACGAGGTGGGTTGCGTGGTCACTCTTTCCGCCGACGTTCACCAGGTTCGGAGCGAGTCCGGTGTTCTTGTATTCCCGTACAATTCGCACGGTTTCGCTTGCGACCGCCTCTTGGGCCTGATCGGTCGAGGCTCCGATGTGGTGGGTGCAATAGACCCCGGCCTTTTCGCGCAGCGAACCTTCGTAGGTCCCCTCGCCGCCCGCCGGTTCACCTTCAAAAACGTCCAGACCGGCCACGACTCGGCCTGAATCGACGGCCGATTCGAGCGCCGTCTGATCCACGACCTCGGCCCGACTAGTGTTCACAAAAACGGACCCAGAGCGTAGCGCGCCGAAGAACTCGGCCCCAAGCATTCCACGAGTGTCCGGCGTCAGCGAGACGTGGACCGAAACGAAGTCGCTTTGCTCGGCGAGTTCTTTCACCGTTTGGGCTCGTCCAATGCCGAGCGTCGCCGCGACCTCGGGGGTCATCCAACGGCTAAAGGCGACCACGTTCATGCCAAAAGCCTTGGCTCGGGGGATCATTTCTTGACTGATCTTGCCCATTCCGATCAGGCCGAGTGTTCGGCCATAGAGCCCGCGGGCTTTGCTAAAGGCCTTTTTGTTCCACTTTCCGGCGCGGAGCTCGGCCACGTTGTCGGGGATGTGCCGGTCTGCGGCCAGCATCAAACCGAAGGCGAGTTCGGCCACCGCCTGGGCGTTTTTGCCTGGGCAGTTCGCCACATAGATCCCGCGGGCACTGGCGGCCTTGACGTCGATCGTGTTGACACCGGCTCCGGCCCGGATGATGAGGCCAAGCCCGGCTCCCTCCAGCATCGGTTCGGTCACCTTGGTGCTTCGGACGATCAGGACGTTGGCCCCGCTCTCGCGGATCCGGTCGCCCAGTGCCTCATCCTTTAGGTCGGGTTCGTAAAGCGTCTCGACCCCCAATGCCGCCAACCCATCGAGTCCACTCTTCTCAAACTTGTCCGCCACCAGAACCTTCATGAATTCAAATTTACCCTTGAAAGCCCGTTCCGGCCCGGATCCCATTTGGTCGAAAATTTAACCAAACGTTAACAAAGATCCATCATCCTAGCGGAATGCGAAATCGACGTCCGATGGGGTTCACCCTGATTGAGCTCTTGGTGGTCATCGCCATCATTGCGATTCTTGCGGCGATCCTCTTCCCTGTTTTTGCCCAAGCCAAGTCCGCCGCGCAGAAGACGACCTGCTTGAGCAATATGAAGCAAATGGGGACGGCGATGACGCTTTACCTGGGCGACAACGACGATCGCGTGATGCAAGGCGAGACCTGCCGAGTCTACGACCCAAACCGAAAGCAAGTCTGGGCCGAGCACTACTGGCCCTGGCTCCTGCAGCCCTACGTCAAGGTGAAGATCGAGGACGCTCAAAAGGGCCGAGGATCCTTCTACACCTGCCCCACCAATAGGATCCAGCAAGAACTGAACGGTTACACCGGTCTGACTACCCGCCCACTTTGCACGACGCAGTTTCGCGATGATCTCATGCGATCGTGGGGGCTGTCAGCGGTTCAGGGCCGAGTGAATGTGTGGCTGAACTATGGGATCAACGCCAATATCGTCAACTATTGGCCCAGTGCAGGCAGTTGGGAAGACCTCACCGGAACCTATCTCGTGCTTGAATCTGGCGATCCCGACGTGTGGGCCGACGATATCGATGAGCTTCTGATCAACAATTGCTCCGAACGACCCAATGGCCAAGGCCGACCGGCCGATATGCGCCAGTGCAAGCCGGCGCACGGTGAGGGGGCCAACACTCTGTATCTTGATGGCCACGCCAAGTATCTGCGTTTCTCATTCACGGCCAACCACCCGAATCCGGATCGCTGGAACTGGTCGGTCCCGGCCTGGGGAGACGGTGAGTTCTACAACAACGTGGACCCCGGTTCGGAGTGCGACGGATGGACTCCGGTCGCCGATAAGCAAGACGCCCAGAAGATCTGCCGGCTCGCCAACTAATCAAACATCAGTTTTGACAGGCGGGCCTCACGTCCGCCTGCTCGAAAGAAGAGGAGAAAACTATGAAGAAACTTGCACTCTTGGCCCTCGCGGGTCTGGCAGCGGGCGCTTTTGCCTCCCTGCAACCTGGACTACTCACCGTTCTGGTTATGAAGGACACCGACATGGTGAGCGGAGAAGATGCCGATGGACTCACCTCCAAGCGCACCGTGATCCGACAGTACGACTTTGCCGGCAACCAAGTCGGTACCGACATCGAGCTCCCTTCCAGCGCGAGCGACCCCGTCAAGTTCACCAGCCAATGGGGTGAAGATAGCGAAGGCGGTCTCTGGACCAGCGAAGATGGACGCTTCATCACCGCCGCGGGCTACAACATCGAAGCCGGTGTTAGCGACCCAGGCCCCTTCGCCGCCCGAACAGTGCTCCGCATGGCCAGCAATGGGATCGCCGAATTTGTGAATATCCTGCCCCAAGCCGACCTCGGTGGAGACTCCAGCCGATTCGTTTATAGCAAGGATGGCAACCAGTTCTGGATGACCGGTGGTGACCAAGGCGTCGACTACTTCACGGTCGGCCAATCCACGAGCGTCCCCGTCGTCGAGGGCTCCTCGTCGCGCGTTCTGCTCAGCTTCAACGGCGACTTCTACTACACCAGTTCGGATGATAACTTCTACAACGGTTCGATCCGAAGCAACACGCTCTATAAGCTTAACGGCCAACCGACCAACCCGTTCGTGAGCCCGACTATCGAGTTTGCCTTCAGCTCCAGCCCGCGAACCGCGATCCTCGAAGCTGATGGCGACCTCTATATCGCCAGCACCACCGGATCGGGAGCCAACGCCATCGGTGTCGGGAAATTCCGCAAGAACTCCAGCGGCATCTGGACCCTGCAATACAGCACCGGAATCGCTGGCGCAGGCGCCCCGATCTGCTACATGGTCAAAGTGGGCGAAACCCTCTACGGAACCCGAGAAACCAACGACCCGACCGATGATGCTGAGATCATCAAGATCGAAGACACCGGTACGGCGCTCACCCCGAGCAAGCTCGTGGACATCCCGAACACCGAAGTCCTGCGCGGAATCACCCTCGGACCGGTCGCGACCCAAGACATCATCGGAACCGTCGACCTCGGTGAATTCGATGCCGACGCCGGTCGACTCGTCACTGCTCAGTTGGTTGACGCCGGTGACAATGTGATCGAAACGACCCAGTTCGTTCTCGATTCGACCGGAGCCTTCACGGTTCCTACTAAGGCTCCCAACGGTGCCTACCGACTCCGACTCAAGGCCTCTCACTGGATCAGCAATGCTCCGGTGGTCAACCTGACCGGAAGCGGAGACTCGGTCGGGACGCAAGTCCTGACCAATGGCGACGTCGATGGCGACAACTCGATCACCATCTTCGACTACATCGACCTCAGCGGCAGCTTCGACCTCTCAACCGGCGACGCTGGATTCAACGCCGAAGCTGACTTGGATGGAGACGGATCGGTCACGATCTTTGACTACATCATCCTCAGCAACAACTTCGACCTGACCGGCGACGGATTCTAAGGTCGGACAGTCTAGAGCCAGCACAGATACTTGTTCTGGCTCTAAATTCTAGCGAGATGTGACGATTTTAGTCACATCTCGCCTTTTCTTTGACGATAGGAGAGTGGGGAAGTATGTGTAGCGAGGCTTCAGGGCAGTTTGGCCCCGTTCTTGCACACCTGCCACTCGGCATGGAGCGCTGCTCCCCATCGAAAGCAAAAGGAGTCAATGATGAAGAAAACCACTTTGGTCTTGGCGCTGGCAACCACCGTCGTTGCTGCCAACGCACAAGCCCCCCAGTTTAAGCAAGTTGCTCGAATCGATGTTTCGGCATTCTTTACCGGTTCGACCGTCGCCGGCAACCAAGGCGGCCACGGTAGCTTTATTGGAGGCATCACCTCCGACGGAAGCAACATCTATCTTTCCGGTTGGTCCTCTGCCGGCGGTGCGCAGCGCACCGGCGTCGTGAAGATCAGCAACCCGCTCTCCTCGCCGAGCACTTCGAGCTTTGCTCAGCGCGGTGGCGTTGCCGGTGGTTCCCGACAAACCAAGCTCCAGTGGGCCAACAACAGCCTCTACCATGGCTACGGCATGGGTAACGCGGGTGCGACGGACAACGGGATCCAGCGACTCGACGCGGCTGGAAACGTTCTTTTTGATGTGAACGGCGCCGCGATCACCGGTCTTGCCGGGACTCGATTCGACTCCTTCCACGTGACCAACGCCGGCATCATGTCGACGACTCTTCGCTTCAACACGGATTGGAACTCGCCCCGATCGGCCCACCTTGCCGACGCCACGACCGGATTGTTCTCCAGCGGCTACACGTTCGCCCCGGCGACCCCGGGCGGCAGCAACAGCTTCCGCGACATGGTCGTGGACGGAACGGGCCAACTCTTCACCAAGCGCGGTACCTTCACCGGTGGAATCCAAGGCTGGAACGTGAGTGGCTCGACCATCAGCGGACCGGTCGTGAGCAGCAACATCCCGGGTACGGCTTCCACCAACGCCGAAGAAAAGCTCGGCTACGGCGATGCCGTCAATGGTGGCGGAGTCAAGTACGATCGATACCTCACCAGCAGCATCCAGATGAGCACCACGCTCGCGCCCCGGTCCAACATCCAGATCATCAGCCCGGATGGACTCTTTGGAACCTTCAACCTGAACGGTGCCGAGAATGGATTCGCTCAGTTCGGTTCCACCGCCGCCGGTTTTGCGACCAACCAGCAAACGTTCCTGAACGCCCAATCGGCCACCATCAACGGCAAGCGATACCTGTTGGTCGCCGAATCGATGGCAGGAACCGCTGGCGACTACGTCCGCATCTACGAAGCCGTCCCCGAGCCGGGCACGATGGCTGCCCTCGGTCTGGGCGTCGCCGCGATGCTCCGACGACGAAAGAAGGCCTAAGCGGGCTCCTTTCATCCAACCAAAACTGGACTCCGAACCCGTCAGGGTTTCGGGGTCCAGTTGGCTTTCGAACCCCGATCGGAACTATTCCTTGAACTCAAGGCTAGAAGAAGAGTAACCTAACATCAGGAAGAGACTCAGAAATGAAGAATTGGATCCTAGCTCTGCTCAGTGCCTCCGCGCTCGCCCTTCTCGTTGGCTGTGGTAGCCCTTCTACCGATTCCGCATCCACCAGCGATTCCGCCGACACCAAGGCGTCGGCCTCGGCCCCGGCCACCCCTGCGGGTGGTGCCGAACCGGTGGCCTATACCAATGCCGAAGGCAAGCTTCTTTGCCCCGTGATGAACAGCGTCATCGCGTCGAAAGAGGACGCCATCAGCTATCAGGACTACGAAGGGAAGCGCTACTACTTCTGCTGCGGCGGCTGCCCGGAAAAGTTTAAGGCCGAGCCCGCCAAGTACGCCAAGAAATAACCTGTTGGGGTTCGTGACGAACTGGAGACACCTCGGTGCCGGATGCCATCAGGCATGCGGCACCTTTTGAAGGTTGTCGCCTTCCAACAGAGGAATCAGCAATTCCCAACGTAGGATCAGTAAACTCAGAGGAACGTTATGCCAAAGCGTATTGAGACCGTCGTCCTGCACGATAGCTCCACCCCGGTTCTGGGCGATATCCAGAAAGGCGGGAGTGTGGTGCTCACCACCGTTGACACCTTGCTCAGCCAAGCTCGGGCCCACGCGCTGTGGCCACTGACCTTTGGACTCGCTTGCTGCGCCATCGAAATGATGTGCACGGTGGCTTCTCGTTTCGACTTGGCTCGGTTTGGATCCGAGGCTTTCCGCGCCACGCCCCGCCAGGCCGACGTGATGATCATCGCCGGGCGACTGAGCAAGAAAATGGCCCCCGTCCTCCGGCAGATCTATGACCAAATGCCCGAGCCCAAGTGGGTCATCAGTATGGGCGCCTGTGCGAGCAGCGGCGGAGTCTATAACAACTACGCGATCGTCCAAGGGGCCGACCAGGTCGTGCCGGTGGACGTCTATGTTCCCGGATGCCCACCGTCGCCCGACGCCTTGATTTATGGCGTGATGAAGCTTCAAGAGAAGATCAAGAAAACCCGGGCCAAGAGCTTTAGCGAGCTTCGCATCGCCGAATCGCTCAATCCGCGACAGATGGAAGAGGTGCGCTCGTGAGTGTGAGCCTTCTCCGCGATGTCGTCAAGCCGGTGCTGACCGGGTTCAAGATCACGGCCAAGCGGCTGGGCAAAAAGAAAGTTACGATCAGCTATCCGGACGAACTCCGCGAGCAATACCCACGGACCCGATGGCGGCACTACCTCACCCGCTACGATAGCGGTCTGGAGCGGTGTATCGGATGTTCGCTTTGCGCTGGCGCCTGTCCCGCGCGCTGCATCTATGTGGAAGCGGCAGAGAACACCGACACCGAGCGCTACTCGCCGGGCGAGCGCTACGCCGTCCGTTACGAGATCAACATGCTCCGGTGCATCTTCTGCGGCTATTGCCAAGATGCCTGCCCGACCGGGGCCATCGTGCTCCGCAAGGATTTTGAGCTGGCCAACTACAAGCGCGAGCAGTTCCTCTTCACTAAGGAGATGCTGCTTGAGGACTACCCCGGCCAGAACCTCGAGCCCTATAAGAGCAAGATGACTGGAGCCGAAGCTCCGATCTATCGCGGCTGAGCGGCGGCGAGGCTCGCCCAACCCCGAGCCACGGAGGCACTCCAAAGGAGCTGGCTCCGTGGCTCGGCAAAGGGCCGATCCCACCGCGGACCAAAGAAGCCCCGTTCGTTCTGCGTGAGATCCCAAGCTGAATCGAGCGCCTGGCGCGCGGATTCCGCCCACTTGCCTCGGTGATGAAAGGCCTCCAGCTCAATCCAGGCATCCGTGAGGTGGTGCGCAAACGAGGCATCGCAGCGAATGTGCCCCGTCTCCTTATCCATCCATTGCACTCGGGCGGCTCGGGCTGTTCGGACCGCCTGGTTGAGGTCGGCGGGGTCGTCGGTGATGCGATATCGCTCAAGCCAGGCCCGGATCGGCAGGGCCGCATTATAACTCCACAGAGTTTTTTCGATCTTCCCGTCTAACTGGATGTGGTCCCAATAGAGGCCATTCGGGGCCCGGAGCTTTTCCATCCAGTCTAGAATTCGGTCTCCCTGCGCTCGGAACCGGTGATCCTTTGTCGCCCGATACAGCTTGTAGGCTGAGACGGCTGTGTTGGCGTTGCCGCAGGTGTTCTTGGTTTGCTTGCTCTCGTGCCAGTAGATCCCGCCTCCCAGTTTGTCGTCCTCGCCGCTCATCACGAAATAGTGGACCTTGAGTGCCTGATCGAGGTACGCACGGTGTTGCGTGTGTTCGTAGGCCTCTAGGAGAGCGAGGACAACCCAGGCGTTGTCATCGTAATACCGGTCGACTTTGGTCGAATCGGGACCGGGATTGTAGCCAGAAACCGGTCCTGCTTCGAGCCAATAATCCTCGTGGCTGAGGAGCCAGCGGTCGATCCTCGCCATTGCCATCGTTCGATCCAGCTTGGTCCAGGCTGCATAGGCGGCCAAGACGATTCCGGTATCCCACAGGTGAGCACTCGGGCTGAAGGCATCGGCATAGAGGCTGTATCGCTGCTCATCTGGATTCCAGAACCCCATCTCAACCCGACAAAGCGATTCTTTCGCCCGCTCCAAAGTGAGTTCATCAGGAAGCAAAAAGACCATAAGTAATGTAATCAATGACATTGTATTTGGTTTCCATCAAAAATTGCTGAAAGAATTTTACAATTAGTCCGCTTGAAGTTGAGCGGTCGTTTTGCGGCCCAGACAAAACAAAAAAGGGCCCGCTGGAAAGCGGTCCCTTGCAAAATTTGGGTGCGGGGAGAGGATTTGAACCTCTGACCTCCGGGTTATGAGCCCGACGAGCTACCAGGCTGCTCCACCCCGCGTCGTGAAGTTCTATTGAACCTCAACGCCGGTCCTTTGTCAAGGGGGTGTTAAGGCCTCGGCCTAGCGAGGGCCGCCCAAGCGAACCTGGGTGAAACGCCAGGGGGGCCGTCGGACGTCTCCAAAGAAGCAATGAAGAAGTTACTGGCACTGGTTGTCTTGGGTGGATTGGGCTTCGGCACCTACACACTCGTCCAAAACGGGACGATTGCCAATCCGTTCGCCCAATCCGGTCCTGCAGAGGCGAAGAAAGCGCCTCCCGGATTCGCTATCCTGCCCGAAAGAACCCCGGTGACGCTCGTTCTTCTGGAGCGGCTCGAATCGGGGACCAGCGAAGAAGGGCTTCTCTTCAAGTTCGCGGTGAAGGAAGACGTCAAGGCTTCGGACGGGAAGGTGATCCTGAAGAAAGGAAGCACGGGAACCGGGGAAGTGGTTTGGTCCAGAAGGGGCCAAACTCTGGCCGCTCTGGCCAACCAGCCTGCCCGGTTGGCCGTGAAGGTGGTCAGCGTCACCGGACCGAACGGCCTCAATATCCCGCTGGTGACCGAGGAAGAGCAATACGAGTTTCGGGATGAGAACACCAAGGTTCTCGATACTCCAGCGATCAATCCAGACCAGCTTTCCCCGGCTCAAAAAGAGGCTGTGGCCAAGCTCCAAAAGGATGGGGTGACAGCGCTCAAAGACCCCGAAACGCGGCGTCAACTCTCGGCTGTGCTGGGAAGCCAGGCAAAGGACGCAACGGGCAAAGAGGGCCAAGACCTTGCGGCCCTGGGTGCCAAGCTGGCGACCGGGGATGTGGCGAGTCTGGGTTCCGGCGATCTCGATGCGATTTTGGGCCTTGGGGCCATCGGATCCGGTCTCTTCGACCGGCTGGGCGGCATGGTGAAAGCAAGGCAGATCGTGGCCCCGATGGGGGTTGAGATCCCTGCATTTGTGGCCCGAGACACAAAAATTCCGCTTTGAACGAGCACTCCGGCGCATCGGTTCGGCAAAATCACGTAGCAACCATGGTGAAAAAGCTGAAGTCGATTGTCGGGGTTCTCGGGCTAGCCGGTCTGGTTCTGGCCGGATGTACAGGGGGCCAGCAGGCAGCCAAGGGCGATTCTCCCTCGTCAGCTCAGGCCGCCGATGGCAGCTTCAAGGTTGCCCTCATCACCCCGGGTAGCGTGAGCGATGCCGGGTGGAACGCGATGGCGTTTGCCGGCTTGCAAGCGATCGAGTCGGAGCTCGGCGCAGAGATCACCAATGCCGAAGCAACCGGAGCCAAGATCCGCGACGTCATGCGGACCTACGCCCAAGAGGATTACAAACTGATCTTCGGTCACGGCTTTGAGTACAACGCCCCGGGCGTTGAGCTCGCCAAGCAGTTCCCCAATACCGTCTTCATCTCCAGTTCGGGAGCCGAGACAGCCACCAACGCGGGTTCCTTCCGGTTTTATCTGGAGCAAGGCTTCTACCTGGCCGGGATGATGGGCGCGAAGATGAGCAGGAACAAGCATCTCGCGATGGTCGGACTCAACGTCCCCAGCATCGTCTCAACCTTCCGGGGCTTTGAGGCCGGGGCCAAGGCAGCGGATCCAAACGTCAAGGTTACGACCGTTCTTCTAACCGATACCAAGGATGCGGTCGCCGTCAAACAGGCCACTCTTCAGGTTATCGAAGCCGGGGCCGACATGATCATCCACCAAGCCAACGAGGCGGCCCGCAGCGTTTTTGATGCTTGTAAGGAAAAGGGTGCCATGGCCTTTGGAAGTAACGCCGACCAGAATGGCGATACGAGCGGGGTGGTGCTCGCCAGTGCGGTCATCGTGGCCAAACCGGCCTTCGTCGAGGTTGCCCGCCAAGTCAAGGAAGGCAAGTATCAAGGCGGCGTGACCTTCATTGGAATGGATAAGGGCGCAATCGACTTCATCGTGAATCCCGCGAAGGCCGGCCAGATTCCGGACGATGTGAAGGCTGCTGTCGAGCAGGCGAAGCAAGACATCTTAGCGGGCAAGATCGTCGTTCCAAAAGACGAATTTTGAGCTCAGAAACCCCTCTCCTATCGGTCCGAGGTCTCCGTCGGAGCTTCGGACCGGTGCTCGCCTTGGCTCCCCTCGACGAGGAGTTTTTTGGCGGGACCATCCACGCGGTCTTGGGTGAAAACGGGGCGGGGAAGTCAACGCTGATGAACCTCTTGGCCGGGATCCTTCCGCCTGACTCCGGGGAGATCCTCGTCAGGGGCACGCCGTGCCGACTTCAGTCACCTCGCGATGCACTCGGCCAAGGGATCGGCATGGTTCACCAGCATTTCATGCTGGTGCCCGCCTTTTCGGTCAGAGAGAACTTGGCTCTGGCTCAAACTCCAGATCGCCGGGGTGGCCTCGATGAAGCCAAGCTGATTCAGTCCGCGGTTGATGTCGCTGCCGAACTCGGCTGGGAGGTCCCGCTCGATGCCCGAACCGAAGATCAACCGGTCGGAGTGCGACAGCGAATCGAGATCCTCAAGGTCCTGGCCAGCGACCCCGAGATCATCATCTTGGACGAACCGACGGCGGTCCTCGCACCCGACGAGGTCGACGATCTGTTTCGCGTGCTCCGTCAACTGAAAGCCCGCGGTAAGTTGGTGCTCCTCATAGCCCACAAGCTCAGCGAAATCGTCGCCATCGCCGACCGAGTAACAGTCCTTCGTCGCGGGGTCCATATCGCGACGGCGAACATGGCCGAGACCACGGCCGAAGAGATCGCGACGTGGATGGTGGGAGAATTGCCCCCACAGCTCGCCGGAAAAGGCGGGGTTGGGTCCGGTTCGGTGGTCCTCCGCGCCAGCGGTCTCCGAGCCAGGGGCGACCGGGGAGAGGAATCGGTTCGCGGGGTCGATCTTGAGATAAGCGGCGGAGAAATCGTGGGGCTGGGTGGGGTCGATGGGAACGGCCAGGTCGAACTGGCTGAGACTTTGTGTCGAGTCCGACCGCTTGTTGCGGGTCAGATCGAGTCCGGCGGGACCGTGGCCTATGTCCCTCAGGACCGCCAAGTAGACGGACTCGCCCTCGGGATGAGCATCGAAGAGAACTTCCTCATCGGAGGTCTCTCGAATCGCGACCTCGTCCGGTTGGGAGTTGTTCGTCCGCGATCGGTCAAGGCCTGGGCCCGGCGATTGGTGGAGACCTTCCGGATCAAGATCGGTCGTCTCCAAGACCCTGCTCGCAGCCTGAGCGGAGGCAACCAACAGAAGATCGTGGTCAGCCGGGCCCTGGATCAATCGCCGGCGGTGCTGGTGGCGGTCAATCCGACCCGGGGATTGGACTTTGCCGCCACAGAATTCGTCCATTCCCGCATCGTCGAAGCGGCTGAACGGGGCTGCGGAGTGGCGCTCTTTTCGACCGACCTTGATGAACTGCGACAACTCTCGGATCGGATCCTCTTCATGAGTCGGGGCCAGTTGGTCGAGGGCGAGAGCGCCCAGTCATTGCTCGGGGGGCCAGCTTGAATTCAGTCGTCCGGTTTGTTGCGGTGGCGTTGGGTCTCCTCTTGACCCTCTGCCTCACTCTGGTGATCTTTGGCTTGCCGCTCGGTCCCTCTCTCTCTCGGATCGCCACCGGAGCTTTTGGCAGTGAGGCCGGCATCGCGCGGTCGCTTGTGCGAATGACTCCGTTGCTGCTTGCCGGGCTGGGAATGGTGCTAGCTTGGCGGGCTGGGATGTACAACATTGGCGGCGAGGGCCAGTTCATCGTCGGGGGCCTCACCGGAGCCACCCTCTACAAACTTGCTCCCGGATTGCCGCCTGCTCTCTTGGGGATCAGCATCCTTGTGGTTTCGGCCGTGGGCGGAGCCCTTTATGCCGCACTCGCGGGTTGGCTCCAGATCAGTAGGGGAGTCCAAGTGGTCATCAGCACTATCCTCCTAAACTTCATCGCCCTGCACCTACTGGACTACTGCGTCAACGGTCCATTGAGAGAACAGGCCGGCCAGAATCCCCTCACCGATCGGCTTCCCGACCTCGCCATGTTGGCCAAGTTTTCCGTCCGGACGGATCTCCACGCGGGGATCTTTTTGGCCATCATCACTGCCTTGTTGGTCTTTGGCTTCCTCTTCTTCACGAGTCCTGGGTTCAAGATCCGCTTGGTGGGCGAAAATCAGCGGGCGGCTCGAGCCAATGGCATCTCTCCCGAGCGAGTTCAAATCCTGGCAATGGCGCTGAGCGGGGCGCTTTGCGGGCTAGCCGGCGGGGTGGAATACACCGCTCTTGCCGGGCAACTGGGCCGGAGCTTCAGCGAGAACTGGGGCTTTTTGGCAATTCCGGTGGCGCTGCTCGGAGGACTCCATCCGCTAGGTCTGATCCCGAGTAGCCTCTATTTTGGTGCGCTCCTCGCGGGAACCGACTATCTCAGCCGCTTCAGCGTGGGCGGAAAGTCGATTATCTACTTGATTCAAGGGGCGGCGGTGTTGGTCTTCATGGGGCTGCAGCGGTGGTTCGACCAAAAGCAGCCCGTCGTGCTCGATGAGGAGGCCCGGACGTGATCGAATCTCTGATCAGCGTCCTCCTTTTCACCACTCCTCTGGCGATCGCGGCCGTGGGAGAAACGGTCAACCAGCGAGCCGGGCAAATCAACATTGGGCTCGAGGGCATGATGCTCGTCGCCGCCTACGTGGCTGCGATTGTCGCCATCGAAACCGGTTCGCCGGTTCTCGGCATCGGCGCGGCCATCGCGGCGATGATCCCCCTTTGGTTGATCCAGAACTTCCTGACGATCCAAGCCGGGCGCGATCAGGTCGTGGTCGGGACCGCCCTCAATCTCTGCGCGATCGGTCTCACCAGTACGCTCTACCAGATGCGATTCGGACAGAGCGGGCAGCTCCTCAGCGTCCCCCAACTGCCCCGGTGGGGTGGGATCGATGGCATGGTGCTCTTCGGGCTGCTCCTCGTTCCGGTACTCGGTTGGTGGCTCTTCCGGTCCCGGTGGGGCCTGGTCCTTCGGGCCGCTGGGGAATACCCCGATTCGGTCCGGAGCAGCGGCTTTTCCGTGGCCCGGATCCGGTGGGAAGCGGCGGCGGTGGGGGCGGTAATGGCTGCCTTAGCCGGGGCGCATCTGAGCATCGGAGTCGGCGGCACCTTTGTCCAGGAGATGACCAGTGGTCGTGGATTCGTCGCCGTGGCCTTGGTCTCTTTTGGACGTTGGCGACCGGCCTGGGTGCTGGCCGCTTGCTTGCTCGTCGGCGGGGCTGAGTTCCTCAAGTTCTACTACCAAGTCCGCCAGACGGCTCTACCGTACCAGCTCTTTTTGGCGTTGCCCTATCTGGTCGCCCTCGGAGTCTTGGTAATTGTGGGAAAAAACAGCCGTGCGCCTGCCGCATTAGCCCAACCATTTCGTAGTAATCAGTGATCATGCTGACCGAAACTGCGCTGGAACCCGCAAGATCTCCCCATATGGCCGCGGCGAAGGTGCGGATGGTCCGGCGAATCACCTTCAGCAGCGGTCATCGCTATTGGCTAACCAGCCTAACTCCAGAAGAGAATCGGAACCTCTTCGGACGATGGGCTTCGCCCTATAACCACGGCCACAACTACGTCCTTTGGTTCGAGGTTGAGGGTGTCGTCGATCCGGCTCACGGCATGGTCGTCAACATCAAGGACATCGATGAACTCTTGAAAGAGGACGTCAAGAGCCACCTCGACCAACACAGCATCAACGACGAAGTGGAGGCCTTCCGCGACCGCAGTCCCAGCCTAGAGAATTTGATCGGCTATATCCGTAGCCAAATGACCCGCCTCCCTGCCGAGGTGCGCCTCACCGGAATCCGATTGGACGAAACCGAGACGCTCTATGGCGAATGGCGACCCGAAATGCCGGAGAACCAAGTGACCCTGACTCGCATCTACGAATTTGCCGCCTCCCACCGCCTCCATGCGGACGGTCTCGATCAAGCCCGCAACGTCGAGCTCTTTGGGAAGTGCAACAACCCCCACGGCCACGGCCACAACTACGTCTTGGAGGTCACGGTTGCGGGCGAACCCCATCCCGTCACGGGAATGATCGTGGATATCGAATCCCTCGACCGGACCGTCCATGCCGAGGTGGTCGATCGATATGACCACAAGAACTTGAACCTCGACGTCCCCGAATTCGCTGAACTCAACCCCACCAGTGAGGTCGTCGCCCAGCAGATCTTCTTGCGCCTGCAAACCACGGTTCCGGCCAAGCTCCACCGTGTCCGCCTGCACGAGACGGCGCGCAACATCTTCGAAGTCAATGCCGACTAAAACTCTTCTCATCACCGGAGCCAGCAGCGGGATCGGTCTGGCCACGGCCCGACTCTGCGCGGCTCAAGGCTATCGAATCGGCTTGGTGGCCCGTCGGGAGGCTCTTCTCCGGGAGATCCAATCCGAGATCNNCCCAAGGGCCCGGGGCGTTGGCCGAGTTTGCCGAGGGACTCGGGGGTGACGAACTCGTCCTTGTGAACAACGCCGGGATCGCCCAGTTTGGTCCCTACGATCAAATGAAGTGGGAGGACGCGCTCGCCCAGATCCAGGTGAACCTGGCCGGCCTCATGGCCGCCACCCATGCCGTGCTTCCGCGAATGCTCGCGGATGGGCGAGGCCAAATTGTGAACGTCCTCAGCATCGCCGCTCGCCACGTTTTTCCCGGAGCCGAGGCCTATGCCGCAAGCAAAGCTGGGGCCTTGATGTTCGGTCAATCGTTGAGCGCCAGCTATCGCAAGCACGGCATCCGTGTCTGCAATATGCTCCCCGGCAGCACGGATACTCCGATCTGGGACGCCGGAGGCTGGAAGCCGGACGCCGAGGATATGCTGACCCCGGAGGCCGTCGCTGAGGCGGTGGTCGCGGTGATCTCGGCGCCGGATAACCGGAGTTTCGACGAAATCACCCTCATGCCCCCGAAGGGGATCCTTTAGTCTTTCTTGATCACCATCGTATCGAAGAGGCGACCTTCGAGGTCGAAGCTCCTCATCGAAAGCTCCCACGGCGTCAGGGAGACCACAACGAAGTGGTGGCCACGACGCACGACGTTGCTGAACGCGGGTTTGAACGGACCAGGGGTCTCAAGCCCTCCCCCTCCTCCGCCGGCCACGACGTAGGTGACCCCGCCCGACTTGGTGATCTGACCTCCGACGATCGGCCAGGTCCGCTCATAGCTATGGATGTGACCATTCCAGACCACGTCCACTCCGTGCTTTTCGTAGAGCGGGGTGATCTGGCGCAACCGGACATCGCCAAAGGTG
Source organism: Chthonomonas sp. UBA2391 (assembly GCA_002343825.1). Taxonomy (GTDB): domain Bacteria; phylum Armatimonadota; class Fimbriimonadia; order Fimbriimonadales; family Fimbriimonadaceae; genus UBA2391. The sequence goes on along the minus strand of DDSL01000114.1, from coordinate 11,597 downwards.
CTTTGGCCCTTCCACAGGTTGCCAAAGTCGTCTTCATCGCTGCTGTAGGGCGGGTGGTGGTGGGTGACGAACTTCCAGCGGGCCTTGCTGGCGCCTAGCGCCCGGTCCAGCCATTGATACTGCTCGCTGGACGGATCGACATTGCGGTTGCTATCGATGACAAAGAACTCGGCATCTCCATAAACGAAGCTGTAGTAGTATTCCGGCGCAGGGACACTCATGTAGTCGTAGTAGTGTCGAGCGTCGTTCTCGTGGTTACCGAGTACGGGGAAAAGACAAACTCGGCTGAAGATCGGGCGCATCGAGCCAAAGAACTGATCAACCCAGTGGCTCTTGTTGCCGCCAGTTTCCACCAGGTCGCCGGGGATCACCAGAAAATCCGGTCGTTCGGCCCACATGAGGTTGCCGATCACGCTGTTGACAGCGGGGTTGTTCTGGGTATCGCCAACGACGGTAAAGCGGATCGGAGTTCCGCTGTTGGGAGCCGTGCGGAAAGTGCTCATCTCGCTGGTGAGGACCCGGCCTTGGTCATCCTGGCTCTCAACTTTGTAGTGGTAGTGGGAGTTGGGTTTCAGCCCCGTCAGCCGGACGGTGTGGATTTTTCTCGGGGCGCCGGCCACCTTCGTGAGCTCTTTGTCGTTGCTGCCGAAGTGAACGGTGGAGGATCCGGTCCGCGTGGTCTCCCAGACGACCGTAATCTCGTTCGTCGTCGCATATTGCAAGAAGGGCTGCACGATCCATTCGAAGTTGGGGTTCTCCTGAACAACCGGCTTTTCGAGGACGAGCGCCTTGCGGGGGGCGAAGAGGTGGTCGATCCCATCTGGCGTGGCGGCAAGGTCATAGAGGGCGACATCCCGCAAGCGGCCCTTGTGGGGAAAGTCCTCATCGTCGTCCTTGTAAACGCCAATCGTCAGTGGGGCTTTGGGTGGATAGAGGATGTCCCCGCTCTGGGCTGTGCTCGTCCCCTCCAGCTTGCCGTTGACATAGAGCTTCATGGTTTGGCCGTCGTAGGTCCCGGCCACGTGGTACATCCGGCCAATTTCGTATTCGGTCTTGCCCACCAGGTAGGTCATCTTGCCATCGCCGTCGTCGGCGCCCTTGCTGCTCAGAGCGAAGTAGAATCCGCGGTCGTTGTATCCAAGAAACCAGCCCTTTTCGTAGTTTCCGTTGTCCTGCGCGCAGCCGATGAAGCATCCATAGCCCTGTGGCTCATCGATCGTCGCCCAAGCGCTCGCGGTGATGTGGCGCTTAGGCATCATCGGGCCCAAGATGTTGAAGTCTTGGGCCACGATGAACCGGCTCTTTCCATCCATCTGAAGGCTCTCGCCAAGTGGGTCCTTCGCGTAGTTTGCCGCCCCCGTGAAGACGGCATCCGGACCGAGTCTGGCCTTTAGCTTTCCGCTTTTCAGGGTCTTGGAGTTCAGTTCCCAGTGCATGACGGGGTCTGGGCCCTTGTGGGCCAGAGCGACCGCGGCTAAGGCTGTCCCGAGTGCGAGCAGATGGATGCGCATCGTCCCGCATTCTAGCGGGGTCAGGGTTAAGAGCGGGTTAAGGTTTGGATTCAGGGGGAGGTTGGTGGATAATAGAGAAATGGCATTCGAAGAGCAGATCGACCCCGAGATCCTTAAACGGATAGAAGAGCTTGCGGCAACCTCGGGCCAGCCCATCTACCGAGTCGTGGAAGAGGCGCTCAAGGATCTTCTTGCCAAAAATGGAGTTGTGCGGGATGAAATCTGGACTCATTACGAGGCGAGTCTCCGCGAGAATGATGAACTTTATCGGCGATTAGCGCAGTGAGGGTTTATCTTTCCTTGGCCGAGATTCTGGCCATGCATGACGACCAGATACATCGCTACGGAGGGAGCGCGGGGGTTCGCGACATGGGTCTCTTGGAGGCTGCGGTGGCAAGACCTCAGACAGGTTATTATGCTGACACGATCGAAGAGGCAGCGGCGCTCTGGGAAAGCCTCAGTCAAAACCACCCGTTTGTCGATGGTAATAAGCGAGTCAGCTTCGCGTCGATGCACGTTTTTCTGAAGGCTAACGGATTTGAGTTGGTTCATGATCCCCTGCAGACCTACCAGGAGATCATTGCTATGTACGAGTCGGGGAGTTTTCGATTTGAAGTTTTGGTGGCGTGGATTCGGGAGCGGGCGAGGGTGAAAGCATGATGAGCTTCGTGCTTGCGGCGGGGATCCTCGCGCCTCCGATCGTGAGCCGGGCGGACTGGGGCGCCAAACCGGTCGGCCCCAAGGCCGTCGGCCATTCCATCCGGAGGATCACCATTCATCACACCGGGGTTAAGCAGAACCCCGCGAGGACCTTGGAAGACAAACTCCGAGGGCTCCAATCTTGGAGTCAGCGGGAGGACAAGTTGGCGAGCGGCAAAACGAAACCGGCCTGGCCGGATATCCCCTACCACTATTACATCGCCGTCGATGGTCGGATCGGGGAAGGCCGCGAGTGGCAATATGTCGGGGATACGAATACCGAATATGACCCGACTGGTCACCTCTTGATCGTGGTCGAAGGAGACTTTACGCAAGAAAAGCTCTTGGCGGTCCAGTGGGATTCTCTGCGTCAACTCACGCTCTGGTGCGCTTCTGAGTTTCGGGTGCCGCCGCATCGGATCGAGGCGCATCTCGACTTTGCCCAGACCACCTGCCCGGGTCCGGAGCTTTATTCCCGCATGGGAGATCTCCGAAACGCCATCCGGCTCGGGCTCTAGCCCGGGTCCTCGGTCCTATTGGACCTATAAGACCTATAGGTCCAATAGGGCAGAGATGATCACTTCGATGGAACGCAATCCCCGTAAAAGCCGATAGAATCCAGGCATGACTGCGCTGATTGCTGCCGCGCTTTTGATCGCTCCGGTCAAGTCCCCCCAGATGGGCCTGAACGTCGGCGAGACGATGATCGCCTATGATCCCTATCACCTGACCGGACCCGACCAAGGAACCGAAACCTGCCCGGTCTGCGAGTATCTCAACCGCCCGATGGTGATCGTGTGGTCCTTCCGCCAAGACCCCCGAGAACTCTCCCCACTCTTGCGTCGGATCGAAGAGGCCACCGACCGGCACGAAAGGCACGAATTCAAGAGCTTCTTCACTTTTCTTACCAACGATTGGAACGCCAAGAATCTGCGGAAAGAGTTACCCGAATGGGCGACCGAAAACGCGGCTCAACTGACCAGTGTCACCGTTCTTCCCCATGACAACGAAGCGGTCGAACGGGCCAAGTTTCCGACCGACGGCTCGGTGCGCAACGTGGTTTGGATCTTCAAGAACCGCCAGATCAGCCACAAGTGGGTGAATATAAAGGCTGACAAACCGACCGTCGACGCGATCATCGGCGCAATCGAATGGCAGGTGAAGCGGTGATCGCGATAGAATTCAACCGCTACTATCGCTACGCCGAGTTGACAGAACTCCTGCGAGCCTACGCGGAGAAATACCCGGGCTTGGTTGACCTCGTCAGCATCGGTAAGAGCCATGAGGGCCGCGATATCTGGATGGTGGAAGTCACCCGCAAGAGCACCGGCCCCGCGAATGAGAAGCCCGCTTTTTGGTGTGATGGAAACATCCATGCTAGCGAAGTCAGCGCGAGTACGGCTGTGCTCCACCTGCTGAATCGCCTCTGCACGACGGATGGCTTAGACCCCAACGTCACCCGGGCGCTAGACACTCGGGCCTTCTATCTGGTGCCACGGCTAAACCCGGATGGTGCCGAGTGGGCGCTGGAAGATGTGCCCCGGATCGTCCGGTCGGGGACTCGCCACTATCCCTATCTCGAAGAGGATCCGTACGGATTGGAGCGCAGGGATATGGATGGAGATGGCCGGATCCTCCAGATGAGAATCCAAGATCCGAATGGTCCCTGGAAGGTCAGCACACTGAACCCAAGGCTGATGGAACGGCGAAAACCGACCGACCACGAAGGGACCTTCTATCGCCTGATCCCCGAGGGCGAGCTTCAGAATTTCGACGGGCTGACACTTCAGCCCAAGCGGATTCCCCAAGGGCTGGACTTCAACCGGAACTTCCCGAGCGCCTGGCGACAGGAGCATGAGCAGCACGGGGCTGGAGATTATCCGACCAGCGAACCCGAGATCCGGGCCGCGGTTCAGGCCATTACCGACCGGCCCAATATCTGCGGGGCGATCACGTTCCACACCTTCAGTGGGGTCCACCTGAGGCCACCGAGCCGGATGCCAGATGACGATATCCCGAGCGAAGACCTCTGGGTCTATAAGGAGTTTGGAACTCAGGGCGAAGCGATGACCGGCTACCCGGCGATCAGCAACTACCATGAGTTCAAGTATCACCCCAAGGAGGTGATCACGGGCGTCTTTGACGACTGGGCCTATGAGCATCGGGGGATCTTTGCTTGGACCACCGAGCTCTGGTCCCCGCAACGCCAAGCCGGGATCACCGATTACAAGTACATCGAGTGGTTCCGCGATCACCCCCACACCGACGACGTCAAGCTCCTGGAGTGGTCGGACGCAAAGCTCGGCGGACGCGGTTACATCGACTGGTATCCGTATGAGCATCCCCAGCTTGGGGCCATCGAACTCGGTGGATTCGATGCGCATTACGCCTTCCGAAATCCTCCCCCGGACTTCTTGGAAGCAGAGGTTGCGCCCCATGGTGAATGGGCGATCTGGCAGGCCTTGGCTTCGCCCAAGCTCGAGATTCGCGAGACGGGCGTCAATGAGGTGGGAGGGACCTACCGGATTCGGCTCGTCGTCCAGAACACCGGCTACCTGCCGACGACCGTCAGCCGGATTGCCGCCAACAAAAAGCTCTGCCGAGGCGTCTTGGGCGAGATCTCCCGCGAGGGCGATTCGGACTATGCCTGGCTGGCCGCGGGCAAGATTCGCGATGAGGGGCCTCAGCTCACCGGCTGGAGCCACATCACGGCGAGCGGATTCGGTTGGCAGATGAACAGCACCGACGATCGCCACGTCTTCGAATGGATCGTCACCGAACCCGGCGAGTATCACCTACTGGCTAAACACGACCGGGCCGGAACCGTCCGGACCCATGTGCGAGTCGGCTAGGGCTCGTCCGGACAAAAAGAAAAATCCCCTCCGCCGCTTCGTTGCGAGGAGGGGATTGTTTTTGAGGGTTTCAGCGGTTGACCGCTGTACCGAGGGGTGACCTTTTGGTGGCTGTGTCGCTAAAGAATGGTTTCGGAGCAAATCGGCGCTGGATCCATTGAGCCCAGTGCCAACCCACTCGGTTGTATCCCTGTACCGTCGGATGCAGGCGGTCCCAGACCTCGAAGTTGCGAACGACCTTGGCCACGTCGATGCCCACTTCGTATCCGTTCGCCCGGACGACGGCCGGAAGTCCGGCATTGAATTCGTTGATCTTGGGTTGCAGGTTCAGATCTTTGGTCGGGGGCAGAGTGGCAACTGCGACTCGGACATCGGCATCGGTCGCTCGGATTTGCGTGAGGAGGTCGGCAACTTTGAGCAGAACTGTGGTCGGCGAGAGTCCAAGATCGAGGTCATTCGTTCCGATCTGGAGCAGGATGAGGTCGGGCGTGTGGTTGCGAATGCTCTCAAACGCCACCGTTTCCAGCCCTTCTCGCGGAGGGAGGGTAAAGGTCGTGAAGCCGTTCCAACCCTCGTGCCCATTAAAGGGCAACTCGGGCGAGGAATAAATCGTATTGGATCCCACAAAGGTGTGCGGAACACCGAGCCGAGTGAGCTCGACGTGCATGGCACGGCGGTATCCCCCACCGGGCGGAAAACCAGGGTAGCCGGCGGTGTTGGAGTCTCCCATCGGCATGATCACGAGATTGGCGCAGGCCCCGGTTGCCATCGCAACCAAAAGGAACCCGCTTACGAGTTGTCCCCTCATGGCTGACATTATAGAACAGTCATTTGTGACATCGAACCTGGCGAAATTTGGAAAATTGCCTGGTTTAGGGTGAAAGCTAGTAATTGTACGGGTCGAAGGGCCGCCCTTGCTGAACTTGTCCGGAATGGGGCAAGCTACAGGGTGAATGGATCGGGTGTACGAAATCGAGAGGGAGGCGCTGGAAGCGATTGCCCACGCCGAAACGCTGGCGGAGCTAAAGGCGGTGGAATCTCAGTTCCTGGGTAAGTCGGGCCAGATACCAGGGCTGATGAAGGAACTGGGCAAATTGAGCGCCGAAGAGCGGCCCGCTTTTGGAAAAGCGGTCAACGAGAGCCGGGCCCGGGTCGAAGAACATTTTCAGGACCGGTTTGAGGGGATCAAGGCTATCGAACAAACGGCCCAGTTTGAGGCTGAGCGGATCGACCTGACTTTGCCCAGTCGATCGCCCAAGATCGGTCGCGAGCACGTCTTGCAGCTCACGATGAACCGGATCAAGTCGGTTTTTGTGGGGATGGGATTTGAGTACTTCGAATCACCCGAACTCGAGACGTTTGGCTATAACTTTGATGCGCTGAACTATCCCCCCGATCACCCCGCCTTTGATGAGCAGGACACGTTTTACGTCACCGATGATCTCTTGCTCCGGACTCAAAGTACGGCTTTCCAGGGCCGCATCCTAGAACAGCGAAAGCCACCTTTCCGATTCTTCACGATTGGGCGCACCTTCCGAAACGAGGCCGTCGACCGAACCCACAGTCACACCTTCCACCAGGTTGACGTTTTCGTGGTGGATGAGGGGGTCTCGATGGCCAATCTCAAGTGGACTCTGGGTCGTTTTGCTCAGCAAATGTTCGGCGGGGAAGTGACCGTCCGCTTCCGCCCAGACTTTTTCCCGTTCGTCGAGCCGGGCGTGGAGATCGACATGGAGTGGGAGAGGAAGGACGGCGAGGTGAAGTACCTCGAGATCGGCGGCGCGGGCGTGGTGNNCGTGGACTATGCCATCAGCACGCCAAAGCTCTTTGATGGCCGCTGGCTGGAATTGGGTGGAGCGGGCCTCGTCCATCCCAAAATCCTACAAAACTACGGGATCGATACGGAGCGGTTCACTGGCTTCGCCTTTGGTCTCGGGGTCGAACGGATCCCGATGATGGCCCACGGGGTTGATGACTTGCGGAACTTCCTTGAGAATGACCTTCGGTTCCTGAACCAGTTCCGCTGATGATCAGCGGGCTGTGGGTGGTCTTGGGGCTGGGGATCCTCTACATCACGTTGGCGGATGCCCTCGAAACCCTTGTCCTCCCCCGCTCGGTGGATCGGCCTCTGAGCCTGACGGTCTTATTCTACACTGTGCTCGACAAGGGCTTTCGGGCGCTTGGTCGGCGATGGCTTCGGACCGGAAAAGGGCAGAAGGCGCTTGGGGCCTATGCCCCGATCACGTTACTCCTCCTGATCGGGCTCTGGGCGGGGTTGCTCATCAGCGGTTTCGGGCTGATCTTCTATGGTCTTCAAGTCCCAATCAACAACGTTTCTGGAAACCCGAGCCTCTCCGAATACCTCTACTTGACGGCGGTGACCTTTTTCACGCTCGGGTATGGGGACATCACGGCCCAGAACGCGATTGGGAAAGTGATCGAAGTCTTCACTGCGGGGACGGGTTTTCTCTTTCTCGCTTTGGTCATCAGCTACTTGCCGGTGATGTATAGCGCTTTCAGCCGCCGGGAGTCATCCTTGCTGCTCCTGGATGCTCGAGCGGGGTCGCCACCTTGTGCGCACACGTTGCTGATTCGGCACCAAGCCTGTGGGGCAGCATCGCTTCGGCAACTTTTGGAGCAGAACGAGCAGTGGGCGGCGCAAGTGCTGGAATCGACTCTCAGTTACCCCATGCTCGCTTACTACCGAAGCCAGCATGAGGATCTGACCTGGGTCGGGGCGAGCACGGTGATGATGGACACCTGCGCCCTTTTGCAAGCGGCGGTGGACCCGGTCGATGCGGAGCAGCGCCAGCTCTTGCGCCAGGCCCAGCTAACATTCGCCATGGTGCGGCATCTCTGTGTGGACGTGGCCTACATCCTGGACATGGCCCCCCGCGAACCCGTGACCTCTCGCCTCGACCGGGCCGGGTTTGAGATCCTGTTGGCGGATCTGGAGCGAGTCGGATTTCCGATCCGGTCGGATCGAGAGGCCGTCTGGGACGGACTTTCGGAACTCCGGGCGCAGTATGAGCCCTATCTGATGGGGTTGGAGCGCAACCTCTTTGTACCGGTTCCAGGCTGGCAAGCTCCGACCGAAGCGCGGGACAGTTGGCAAACGGCGGCATGGGATAACACCCGCCATTTCTAAAAGGTTCGGTAAGATCGGTGCGGCTTTATGAAGTTGCCCGTTTCGATGCTCCGCGATTTCGTCCAGACCTCTCTCTCGCCACAAGAGATCGGGGATCTGCTCACCATGGCCGGGTTTGAACTGGAAGGCCTGGAAGAGGTCGATGGCGAACCCGTCTTGGACATCAAGGTGATGGCCAATCGTGGTGACGGGCTGAGCGCGCTGGGACTCGCACGCGAGATGCTCGCTAAAGATTCTGGTGCGACTCCGACGGAGCTCTATCAGCGGGCCACGAGCCGCTTTGCCCGTGATGACGAAGAATCTCCCGATGCCGCCCACCACGTGAGCATCCGGATCGAGAGCCAAAACTGCTCACGCTATGCGGGCCGGGTCTTCACCGAGGTTCAGAACGGCGAGAGCCCGACTTGGATCGCGGCCCGGCTGACCCAGGCGGGTCTGAGGCCGATCAGCCTTTTGGTGGACCTCACCAACTACGTGATGTTGGAGCTCGGGCAACCGCTCCACGCCTTTGACCTCGAGACGCTCGCGGGCAACGAGATCATCGTCCGCGAGGCGGCGGCGAGCGAAAAGATCACGACCCTCAATGGCGACGAGCACGAACTCTTGCCCAGCGACCTCTGCATCTGCGACCGGTCGAAGCCGATCGCCGTGGCCGGAGTCATGGGCGGCGCGGAGACCGAGGTCAGCGCGACCACGACTCGGTGCCTTCTGGAAAGTGCCCACTTCCACAACGGCTCGGTCCGCAAGACTCGCAAGCGGCTCAACCTGAGCACCGATGCGAGTTATCGATTTGAACGCAGCGTGGACCCCGAGGGGGTCGTGGCCGCGCTGAACCGATTTGCCGAGCTTTATGAACAAGCCACGGGCCGGTCGCCGGTGCCTGGGGTCGTCGATGTCTATCCGCATCCTGCCAGTCCGGCAACCCTGGAAGTCCGAGTCAGTCGGGCGGAGAAGCTACTCGGAATGCCGGTTGAGAAGGAGGCCGCTCGCCAAGCCCTCGACAAGCTCGGGATGGATGTCTCGGGCGACGGCGAGCCCTTCCGCGTCANNGCGTCAAGGTCCCGACCTGGCGATTTGACCTCGAACGCGAGGACGATTTGATCGAAGAGATTGCCCGCGTCGTGGGTTACGAAAAGATCCCGGAAAGCCCGTTGGTCGGTTCGACCGTGCAGGGCGGGGTCTTTGATATCCCGCTCCTGAGCGATCAGGCCCGAGAGGCGCTCCTCCGTTGCGGCCTGACGCAGGTGATGAGCCATAGTCTCAGGGATCGCCACCCGCTCGACTTCACGACCGAGTGGCGGGTTGGTCCGCGCAACCCGCACTCTCCTGAGAATGCCTATCTTCGCGATTCGGTTTTGCCGTGTTTGGCGGATGCCGCCTTGCGGAACGGCGGNNGATCGATGAGAGCGTCGAGATTGGGATCCTCACGACGGGCCAGATCGGGGAGCCCCATTGGAGCGGGAGCAAGCCCGAAGAAGCCAGCTTTTGGAGCCTGAAGGGCATGGTCGAGGAACTGGCCGAGGCTCTGGGGGACAGCATCGTTTTTGACGCGCCATGGGATCCCGACCGGCGGTTCCATCCGACGCGCCAAGCCGGGGTTTTGCTGGACCATGGACGGAGTTGGGCGGGCTCGATCGGGCAAATCCATCCCGACCTCGCCGACAAACTTGGCCTTCCGCGCGAGACCTTCCTTGCCGAGTTGGATCTGTTTGTGTTCGCGATTCATGACAATGCCGACCTGCCCTTGCGCCCGGTGAGCCGGAATCCGGCCACCCGCCGCGATATCGCCTTTGTCATTCCGAAGGAAGTGGCGTGGAGCCAGATCGAAGGAACGATCCGCGCCGCGGCCGGGGAAGATCTTGAGCGGATGTGGCTCTTTGACGTCTATAGCGGGACGGGAATTCCGGAGGATTCGCACAGCCTCGCCGTGGCGATGCAGCTGCGACGGATGGGTGAAAACCTGACCGACGAGATCGCCAACGGGATTCGGGATCAGGTGGTGGCGGCGGTCGAGTCGCTCGGCGCCAAGCTCCGCTGAGGGATTGTCCAATGGTAGACCCTGGGGCAGGTAGAGCCAATCTGGTCGCTTCACTTTGTGCCCAGAGGCTAATCAAGGGCGCGCCGATGTTCTTCGACGCGCCCTTCGTGCAAGGCTACCGATCCAACGTGAGGTTCCGAGTCGCTTGCTCTACCGATGGTCCCACCAGCCAGGGATGATTTCGAGTTCTACGCCCCCGATAAGGTCGTAGACTCCAGACTCGGTGATCGTCTGATCGAGAGTCAGATGTTCCTTCTCTGTCTTGTTGATCTTGAAGTGGGGATTGTGGCTAGGCTTAGAAAGATCCTTGATGTCCTTCCAAGTCCCTCCCCACTTATCCTTGACCCGGATTTTGGCCTCTCCCCATGCAAGCCAGGGATCATGGTCCTTTCCCAGCCCCTCCAGTCGAATCCGAGCAGTGTCTGCCACTCCGGGTTGACGCGTTACGGTTACCGTAACGCGGACATAACCGCAAAGATAGCCAGCCGGTTGACCGAGGTTGCGGCCAACCTCTTTCTGGTCGGTGAACCTGTTAGGCTCCGTTCCCATGAACATCATGGAGGATTCCGTAAAGTTCGAAGCGGTGAACAAAGGAACCGCAAGGGCGGTCATGACGATTGTTCCGATCATTTGCTTTCTCCTTAGGTGTCCCGGGATTCCACCTAGCAATAAAACGAGCGAAAGGGACAACCGTATCACAAAGATATCGAATGAGTTGAGTATTTGCGTCTGAAAACATCTTCGAGTGTCAGTGCTCCAGGCTAGATGCTGCCCGAACCAGCAAAACCCAGAAGAGGCTGCGCAGGAGCACGGGCCAGAAGTGGTAGTGCTCGAACGGGTGGAGCCAGGCCATCGGCAAAAAGGCCAAGACCGACCAACTCCAAAAGAACAGGAGCGTCCAGCGGTCGGCGCTGAGTCCGGCCGCCACGTAACCGCAGGCATTGGCCACAAGCCGAAGAAGTCCGATCCAGGGTCCGGCGGTGAGGAGCAGCACCGCGCTCGTCGAGAGCTCGGTACGGAGCCGAAACCAGGCGTCCCAAGTGGGCCAGAGGTACGGCGCAATCGCCACGAAAGCAAAGCCGCCCGACCGGAGTTGTTGGTCGATGTAGGCGCTGGGTTCGGGGGGAAGGACGGATTTGCGCAAGAGGAGATAGCCCCCGAGCAGGATCCACGCACCCACCGCCGGGGTCCAGTTTGCGGGGCGGCGTTGGAGCAGGGCAAGGAGGGGGATGCCGGTGAGGAGGGCCGGGAGCATCACAGCTTGTTCATAGCTACCGAGCGCAGCGGCGGTAAAGATCCACGTGAGCAGAACCCATTTCCGCCGCCCCGGGGCAGAGTCCCCCGAGGAT
>DDSL01000098.1 GCA_002343825.1 Chthonomonas sp. UBA2391 | reverse complement strand
CAAAGATCTTGCCGTCGCCGATCTCTCCGGTTTGGGCTGCCTGGATGATGCATTCTAGCGCGCCCTCCAGCATGTCTTCTTCCAGCACGATCACGACTCGGACTTTGGGGATCAGGTTCAGGGCGTAGGTGCTGCCGCGATACTTGTCGGTTTGCCCCTGCTGGCGACCATAGCCTTTCACCGGCTCGACGGTCATTCCGATCAGCCCGATCGTTTCCAGCGCCGCTTTCACATCTTCGAGGGCGTTTTGCCGAAGATAGGCCTCAATCTTCTTCATACAGCTACCATACTCAGTAGCGGATGAAGACGGCGCGGCAGGTGTTGTGGCTCTTGGGGGCGGTCCTGGGGATCTGCCTCGCGCTCACGCTGGCCCTCTCGGTCTTGCGCCGCGACCCCACGCTTCCGACCGCGACGGCGGCCGTAGGCCTCGTGGCCGGAACCCTTTTCATCTTTGTCAACCGGCGACTCCAACACGAATCTCAAGCCGAGATCGAACAAGCCAACCGGCGCAGCGAACTCTTCGAACGCGAAATGCGCCGCCAGCGCGAGGTGGTCGACGAACTCGCCGACGGATTAGAGGTCGCGATTTTCCTCTGCGACTCGAAGGGTGCGGTCGAATATGCCAACCGCAAGGCGATCGAGCTCTTTCGGTTTGAGGACCCCCGTGGACGGGGAATCCTCAAGGTGACGCTGAGTCACGACCTCGAACAGCTCGTGCTCAAGGCGGTCCAAGAGCGCCATCCGATCAATGCCGAGGTCGTCCTGCGCTACCCCGACGAGCGGGTCGGCCTGGCCAAGGCTTGGACCGACCCCAATTCCGAGGATCGGGTCTTCTTGAGCATCTACGAGATCACGAACCTGCGCCGGTTAGAGCGGGTTCGTCGGGACTTCGTCGCAAATGTCAGCCACGAACTGCGGACCCCGATGACCACCATTCGCGCCATGGCCGAGATCCTCTCCGATAGCGATCCTGAGGAGATGAAGACTCTCGGGCCGCGTTACCTGGGTCGAATCATCAGCGAAGTGGACCGCCTGACCCTGATCTCAGACGACCTCCTTACGCTGGCCTCGGCAGAGGCCAACCCAGTGGCCAAATCGGCGACCAATGTCGTCGAGATCGTCCGCAACGTTGTCGACCAACTGCGTTCGCAAGCCGAAGCCAAAGAGCTCAGCCTGATCCTGACGAGCCCCGACGTCGTCATCGCGCCAGTCAATGCGAACCAATTCACCCAGGTCGTGTTCAATCTGGCCGCAAACGCCATCAACTACACCAATAAAGGAAGCGTGACCGTTCGGGTGGACGAGACCCCCGACGAAGTTGTACTCAGTATCTCGGATACCGGGATCGGAATCCCGCTAGAAGATCAACCGCGGATCTTTGAGCGGTTCTACCGGGTAGACAAGGGGCGCAGCCGCGCCAGCGGGGGCACCGGACTCGGCCTGAGCATCGTGAAGCACATTATCGAGAGCCACGGCGGCCGGGTCACCGTCGAGAGCGAACTCAACAAGGGCAGCACCTTCCTGGTCAGCTTGCCAAAGCGCTAGTCCCGACCGAAGTTGCTGACGGCACTCGGATCCAAGACCAACTGACGCCAGGGGCTGAGGTTTCCGCTTCGATCCATCGCGGCGACTCCAAAGACCCGCAGGGCATTCCCACTGTTCTTGGCCGCATAGACCATGTTCAGCTTGGTGCTCGGGTGGACTTGGAACGTCCAGTTGTTTCCGATCAAGGCCGCCGTCACGTAGATGGCCGGTGCCACTCCGTCGGGGTGCGTCCAAAAGAAGGCGTGGGTCCCGCTGACTCGCGAGTAGGTGTAAGTCGTCGTGATCTGCGAAGGAGCCACGCTATCGATCCAGGGGTGCGGCGGGATGAGCGACGGCTGGGCATAGAGGTTGGCTTTCAGTAGGGTTCGCAGGCTCTGGGTGTTGTCCCGGATCGTCTTGGCGCTATAGAACACGTTGCCCGAAGCTCCGACCACATTCCTGGTTTCGCTCACCTGGTTGACGATCTCGCTCGCGGGCCAGGTGTTGTCGAGAAGGTTGCTCGAGTTATTGCTGGCATAGACGTTGCGGCCCAGTGGGTTTTGGATCGGCGACGCCCACCACTCCAAGAGATCGACGTAGGGCTGCTGGGCCGCGCTGATCCTCCAATAGAGTTGGGGCGCCAAGAAGTCGACCCAGCCTTGTTGAAGCCACTTGCGAGAGTCGGCATAGAGGCTGGCATAGGCATTAAGTCCCGCCACCCCGGGCGGATTGTTGGGTTGCCAGATCCCAAAGGGTCCGATTCCGTACTTGACTTCGGGCTTGATGGCCTTGATCTGCTGACCGACCGATTGCACGAAGTTGTCGACATTGGAACGTCGCCACTCGGCAAGGCTCATTTGACCACCGCCGCCGGTGTAAGCAGCATAGGCGTCGGAGTCGGGGTAGGCGACGTTCGTAATCGGATACGGATAGAAGTAATCGTCGAACACGACGCCGTCGATGTCGTAGCGTGTCACAACGTCCAAGATAACGTTGCGAGAATGGTTGCTTCCGGTCGGAGAACTCGGGTCGATCCAAACCTGTGAGCCATAGACGTCGGTAACCGAGGGCGTGAATCNNCGACTTACGTGTCGAACCGGCGAAGTGGGGGCGACGGTCGAACTGCTGGTCAGCGCGCGGTAGGGATTGAACCAGGCATAAACCTCGATTCCTCGCTTTCGGGCCTCGGTGATCCAGAACTGGAGCGGATCATAGACCGGATTGGGAGCCGTCCCAAGCGACCCTCTCAGACAAGCCGCCCAAGGTTCGAGCGTGCTTTGATAGAGGGCGCAGGCTTGGCTGCGGACCTGGAGGAAGACGGCGTTCATGTTCGCGTCCACCATCGCGTCGAGCATCGCAATCACCCCCGCCTGTTGGGTCGCGTTCGACTGGTTGTTCGCAGTTGGCCAGTCGATATTGAAGACGGTCGCAACCCAAACGGCCCGCATCTCGCGCCGTAGCGAGGGAATGATGATGGGGGCATTATCGAAGATCGCGCCCTGGTTCCGGCCAAAGTTCACTCCCGACTTGGTCGTCGCGTTGTCCGTCGGGCTACCTTTTGTCTGAGCCCATCCCGAAACGGACATCGCAGCGAGAGCTGCTCCTGCGCAAATCTGCATCAACTTCATCGTCATTCCCTTGCGAACAGGACTATCGAGGAATCTCCACTGCCGGTCCCAGTACTCCGGCTCGATCCACGAAGGCCAATTTCCCATATTCTAAGCCACTTTGTCCCCGAATGTTGCCTGGCAAAGTCACCCGACCTGCACGCGCCGACTGAATATGGACGACTTTTTTGTCGTTGAACACCACGGCAAAGTGGACATTGCTACCAGGTGTGGCAAAAGTTATGCCATCCGCGGTCCGGCGGACAGACTTGGGGGCCGGGACCGGAGCCTTGCTCAGCCAGGGCGAAGCTGGGGCCAGAGCAAACTCGCGGTAGTGCCCGCCCTTCAGGGTCTCGTTGATCCCCTTCGTGTTCTGAAGGAAGGTCTTGAAGCTGAAGTGAACGTGGCCATCCGCGCCTCTCTCGCGGGTCAGATCGATCTGGTCGGTGATTTCTTGAACGGGCCAGTTATCCGGACCAAGCCGTCCCGTGTAGAGTCCGGGCCAGACGTGGCGGCCCTTGGGGTTGACACTCAACCACCAATTCAACAGGACCGGGAAGCTCTGGGGCTGCTGGGCAATCGGCCAGTAGAGTTGCGGGCTCATGTAGTCGCACCAGCCTTTCTCCAACCACTTCTTGGCATCGGCATAGAGCTGGTCATATTGGTCGACCCCCGCCGAGATACCGGCCGGAACTCCGGGGCGATAGATCCCAAACGGAGAGATCCCGAACTGGATCCAAGGCTTCACCTTTTTGGTCTCGGTGTAGATGCGCTGGACCATGTCGTCCACTTGTTTGCGCCGCCAATCGGCTCGACCGAGCTTTCCACCCTTAGCTTGATACGCCTTGTAGTTGACCTCGTCGGGAAAGTCGACCAATTTTCCGTCGGCCCGCACAGGGTATGGATAGAAATAGTCGTCGATGTGGATTCCATCGACGTCATATCGCCGCACGACATCTTTCATGACCTCCAAGGTCCGGTTCTGGACCCACGGGTCACTGGGGTCCATCCACTTAAAGGTTCCGTAGTCGCGGACGCCTTGAGGACGGGTTTTCACGACATGGCTGGCATTGGCCGTCGCCTTGGCCGCCGGGTGCCAGGCTCGGTAAGGGTTGAACCAGGCATGGATTTGGATCCCCCGTGCGTGGGCCAGTTCGATGATCGTCTTCAGCGGATCATAGGCCGGGCTGGGGGCTCGGCCAGGTGTCCCGGATAGGTAAATCGACCAAGGTTCCAGATCGCTCTGATACATTGCGTCCGCATGGGGACGAACCTGGAAGACCAAAGCGTTTAGCTTGAGCGCGGCGGCCGTATCCACGATCCTCCTCAGCTCTGCCTTTTGTTGGTCGACCGTCAAGCCCCGCTTGCTCGGCCAGTCGATATTATCGACCGTTGCGACCCATGCGGCGCGAAACTCGCGCGGAACTTCGATGACTTGCGCCGGTGCCATTACCGAAAGTGCCAATGCAGCCCACATACTCATGAACTTACCCTTGCACTTGGTACGCTCACCAGCGATGAGCGATTCCCTTCTCGCCGATTCCGCCCGTCTGGAGTTCCAACAGCTCCTTTTGCCCAACGGCCTCAAGATCGAGCGGATCTCGGTCGAAGCGACAAAAACCGGTCTGGGCAAAACCATCCGATTCGAAGAGCCGCCGAGAGTCGTGGCCGTGCTAAACGAGTCTGATCTCGCCGCGTTCATTCAGCCCAAACTCCCACCCCCGGTCCGAAGTGTCGATGTTCAGCTCGTCGGGGGGCGGATCCAAGTGGCCGCGATCGCCAAGGTGCTCATCGAGGTCACAGCCCTTTTGATCCTGCGACTTGAGGTGGTGGAACAGAAGGAGATCCACCTACGGATTGAGTCGGTGGACGCCCCTGGGCCGCTGGAAGGGATCATCGAAAACCGTATCCAGGACCAGAACCCGATCTTCGAAGCGAAAGACGTCCCCATTCCGATTGAGATTTTGGGAACTCGAATCGAAGCTGGAAAGCTCGAGATTGATGCCCGACTCACGCAGCTCACCCTTCCCTGACCATGCTTTCGATCCACTTCGTCACCCTGTTCCCCGAGATGGTGCTCCCGGCCTGTGGGCATAGCATCCTGGCCCGGGCCGTGGCGGCGGGAGCCGTTCAGTTCGACGCGGTCAACCCCCGAGATTTCGCCACCGATCCCCACCGCACGGTCGATGATCGACCCTTCGGCGGCGGGCCGGGGATGGTGATGAAGTGTGAGCCGCTGGATGCCGCCCTACGGTCTCTGCCCGAGGTAGAGGGCCGAGAAATTCTTTTTTTCGAACCCTGGGGCGATCCGTTCACTCAGGAAATCGTGCCAACCCTAGCCGCAAGTCCCGACCTAGTTCTGGTTTGTGGTCACTACGAAGGGATCGATCAGCGAATCCAAGAGAAGTGGGCCACCCGAATTCTGAGCCTCGGCGATTTCGTTCTTACCGGTGGAGAACTCCCGGCGCTCGTCATCGCCGACGCGGTGACCCGGACCCTGCCCGGAGTTTTGGGAGATCCCGAGAGTCTGGAGGCGGACTCGTTCGCTGGTGAGGGTCTTCTCGGCTATCCTCAATACACACGTCCCCGAGAGTTTGAGGGGAGGGCCGTGCCCGACGTTTTGCTCTCTGGCGACCACGGGGCAATCGAAAAGTGGCGCCGGGGAGAACAGTTCCGCGCGACCCTCAAAAGGGATCCAGACAAAGTCCACCAGGTGGCCCTTTCAAAAAGTGACCGAAATTTGCTAAACTCTCTTCTTGCGTCGCTCCCAACCGAAAGACGCCCCGACTCGCTTTAGGTTATTAGATCCATGTCAAAGCAATTGATTCTGCGAAGTGTCGCCGAGCCTTACCTTCGGAACGACCTGCCCGATATCGCTCCCGGAGATACCGTTCGCGCACACACGAAGGTGCGCGAAGGTGGCAAAGAGCGCATCCAGATTTTTGAAGGCGTGGTGATTGCCCGCAAGAATGGCGGTATTGCCGAAAACATCACGATCCGCAAGATCAGCAACGGCATCGGCGTCGAGCGAACGTTCCCGCTGCACTCGCCCAACATCGCCAAGTTTGAGGTGATGCGAAAGGGTAAGGTCCGCCGCGCCAAGCTCTATTACCTCCGCGATAAGGTCGGTAAGGACGCCCGAATCAAAGAAAAGCGACGCTAAGTCATGCTTTCACCGCTCCAGCTCCTTGCCCAAGCCGACCAGCAGCAGGGCTTGCTGGGAATCGTTGATAAACTCGCACGAACGCCCCTCAGTCAAGTGGTGGCGTTCGTGGCTGTTTGTACGGCGCTCCGGCTGATCCTTCACTACACCCTGCTCAAGCCGGTCCCAGCCTACGAGCGGATCTACATCAGCCCCGGAGTCGACAAAGTCACCCGGTTCTTCAATGAGCTCCTTGACGCGATCGTCTATGCCGGTGTCTTTGTCTTCCTGGTCATCCGGCCGTTCATCCTCCAGACGTTCTTCATTCCTTCTGGATCGATGCTGAACACTCTGCAGATTCGCGACTATATCGTGGCCAACAAGTTTGTCTATCGGGTCAGCGACCCGAAGGCCGGGGACATTATCGTCTTCAAGCCCCGTCCTGAGGTCCTGGCTGCGCAGGGTCAAAAAGGGGACGTCGATTACATCAAGCGGATCATTGGAGTTCCGGGAGATGTCGTCGAGATCCGTGACAACGTTCTCTACCGCAACGGCAAGCAAGTCGAGGAACCTTACAAGACGTTCACCCGAGCTGAACTCGACGCCCGCGCTCCGGGGGGCTATCGCTTTACCGATGTTCCTGCAGATGAGGCAATCGGAACCTACGACTTCAAGGTTGTGGAGTACAAGGGCAAAGTCATGCCCGTGCTTAGCGATGGCTTTCGAGCTAACGCCCGCGACATGGGCATTCTCTCTGACTACGCCATCGACAATGTCCAAGAGATGCAACTGGTCAACAGCCTGCCCGCGGCCAAGATCCCGGCGGGGATGTACCTGGTTTCCGGGGATAACCGAAACGGATCCTTTGATGGACGGTTCTGGGGGTTCGTTCCTCGGAAGTCGATCGTGGCCCGATCCGAGTTCATCTGGGCTCCCGTCGGTCGCTGGCGTGTGACCCGATAAGCAACGCTTGAATGGTGGGCGGTGAGGGGCTCGAACCCCCGACATCCTCGGTGTAAACGAGGCGCTCTACCAACTGAGCTAACCGCCCGAACGGCTCCCAATTGTACCCGTCCTCCAAAGAGACGACAAAAACACTAGGAATTGGGAGCGTGAAACGGCTAGACTCCGTAGCTAACCACTATGAGGATATGCTTGCTTGCTCTGGGACCATGGATGGCAATGGCGGCGGCAGTCGCGGCGGATTTACGCCCTGCGACCGTAACCTTCACCCATCAGGGAACATTTGAGCGCGGATTCTTCCGGGTCGGAAGAGAGGCGATGGCCTCTCCCGAGGGCCTGAGCCAGGTTGGATGGCGCGTCCAATTCAACCGGGATAAGGCCTCCATCCGGGCCGAGGGCCGCGTCGTCGAAGTTCCCGCTCGACAAGTCGATGGTCAACGTCTGGTCAGTCTCCAAGACCTTCTCCGCGAGCTTGAAGCCCGCGGCGCTTGGACTCCGGGGACCGACGAGTTCATCGTAACGGGAGACCTCGCTAAGCTCGAGATTCGGAACAATGCGATCCTTCTCGCCAGCACCCTCGACGCGAAAGTGAGCCTGCGCCAAATGAGCAATCCGTCTCGTTTGGTCGTTGATCTCGAAGGCGTCTCGATGGATCCGGCGCGCAAGCTCCGGCTTGCAGAGGGAGTCCGAATCGGCCAATACACCCGAACGACTCTGAGACTGGTCGTCGAGGCCGACGGGATCGACCGGGTCAGCATTCCACGTCAAGTCGCCGGCAAGGCTTGGGAAATCTCCACCGGGACGGTCGCCCTCAAGGTGGATCCTGAACCCACTCCGGTCGCCAAGAAGAATCCCCCGCAAACCCCGGAAGCCAACGGGAGCGGCGTGATCATCATTCGGGATGACCACGATCAACCCAAAGACGATGCCTCCTCGGTGACCGAGACGACTCCCGAAGGGCATACGGTGGACTCCCAACCAGCCGAGCCGACCCTCGAGGGCTTGATCCGATTGGGCGCCCCCCGGGTCACGCGTCAACTCAACGGCAACATCCTCCTCCAGTTTCCTCTGAGTGGCCGCCTGCCCAACGGGGCCAGCGTCACCCAGACTTCTTCGACCTCGATCGAGATCACCGCGCCCAGAAGCCGCCCCGAGCAGCCCGGTTCCCAAGGAAAAGTGGCGGAGGGGATCGACCAACTCACCACCGAGGCCGATCAATCGGGAATCTCTCGAATCCAGATCCAAACCGCCCAACCCTTTGGGGTCCAGGTCGATGCCACTGGAACTAGTCTCAACGTTCTACTCGTCCGGCCACGCTCGGCCGATGGCACCTTGCGTGGCAAAGTTGTCGTGATCGACCCAGGTCATGGCGGAAAGGATTCCGGCGCAGTGGGTCCGGACAAAAAGCTCTTTGAGAAGAACTTGGTCCTGGCTATCTCACGTCGCCTTGCGGACGAGCTTACGGCGGGAGGAGCCACGGTGATCCTGACCCGCAACGACGACACCTACCCTTCGCTGAGTGCGCGCTCGGACCTCGCCAATCGGTCCCGGGCGGACCTCTTCGTCAGCGTCCACATCAACAGCAACCGGGTGGCCAATACCGCCAGCGGCGTCATTATCTTCTACCACGGCGGCTCGACGATGGGCAAGCTTTTGGCTCAGTGTATCAACGAAGCCGTGGTGCGGGTCAGCCAGTTGCGCGAATGGGCCCCGATGAGCGACAAACGCATCCACAAGACCGGATTTGCCGTCTTACGGAATACGACCATGCCGGGCGTCCTCTGTGAACTCGGCTTTATCAACAACGACCGGGACCGGTCCTTAATGGTCCGCCCGGAATGGCAAGCGGAGATCGCCAAAGCGATTTCGCAAGGAATTAGAGTGTTTCTCGGAGATGTCAAAGCGAACCCAGACCGCCCGTAAAGGCGGCAAGCAAGCCGCATGGCTGCTCATTCTCGCCGGCTCCGCAGTTTTCGGTGGAGTCTTTGCCTACGTCAAGCTGAACCCCGACGCCAACACGGTGCCCGAGGCGGACCGCCGCAACGACCGGGCCGTGACCCCCGCAGGGGAAAAGATCGCCACCAAAAAACCGGGGCAAGTCCAAGTCGTCAAGCCGGTCTATCAAGACGAAGACCTGACCTTTGACAAGGAAGACGTCAAGGTTCCCCAAGGCGGCGATCCCGTTGTGATTGCCATCAACAAGTTCCTCAAGGATACGAAGATCGTTCCTGAGGAAGCGGTCCTCAAAAGCGCACGGCTCGAGAAAGGGGTCATGACCCTCGATTTCAGCAGCGCCTTTGACCGGACCTATGGCACGGACGACGAGCGGACCCTGATCAATGGGCTGAGTGAAACCTTGAAGCAGTTCGAGGGCACTCGGTTCATGAAGATTCTGGTCGACGGCCAGTCGATCGAGACTCTAGGCAGTGTCGATCTGACGGAGAACCTTTCCATTGACTAGCTGATAGCCACGGCGGCGGAGTTCCCACTGGATCCCCAGGGAGAGCGCCGCCGCCGTAAGCCCGCCGACGAGCCAGCCCAGAAGCACCTGACTGGGATAGTGGGCGGCCACGTAGACCCGGCTGAGCCCCACCAAGAGGGCAACTGGGATCCACGCCGACCAGCGCCACCCAAACCAGAGCACAAAAGCCACGGCGACGAAGGCCATGTTGGCGCTGTGGGCGCTTGCCGTCCCCGCACTTTGGCTCATGCCGACGCGGATAATGGCGTCCTCGATGACGTTGCCCGGTCGCGGATAAGGCCATCCATCCTTGATGAGATCGGTGATGGCGTTGGCAACGATCCAACCGAGACCGGCCACGATACCACCGACCCGGGTTTCGGGTCGACGGACCAGGTAGACCAAGATTCCGAAGAGGATGATCCGCACGGGCCAGCTATCCGAGCCCTTGCTCATAAACTGCATCAGTGGGTTCAGCCAATCAGGCCAGCCATTGATCGCGTAGAAGAGCTTGAGGTCCCAGGCGCCCGCCATGGAACCATTATCCTGGTTCTCAAGAAAACGCGATGATCGACTACTTTGCCCGACGGCTTTGGGCCGCGATGCTCTGGCTCATGCGCCGCCCTTGGATGCGCCGCATCCAACGGGCCAGTTACGGCTGGCTCCCGCCTCGGATGCAAGAGGCGGCCCGGCAAAACATCGCCCGCCAAGACCGATTCGCCCGGAAAGTGGGTCTCCCCTTGATGCGCCTGACAGTCTTCATCGTCTTCCTTTCTCTGGCCTCGACGGTGGCGTTCATGCTGGTTCTCCGCTGGATCGAAAGCACGAACGGGGCATTGAATTCTTGAGTTTAGGGTTTTGATTGGACCTATAGGACTCATAAGTCCTATAGGCCCTAAAAGACTTATCTCCTCTTGAAGAGGATCTGACCCGCGATCCGGCCGATCAGGGCCTCGTCGTCGCTGGCGCCTTCGGTGAAGATGGCCAGATCCCACACTGCCCCATCGACCTCAAACCGGGCGACATCGTGCCGCACACGGCTGGTCCAGCCGGCCTTGCTCCAAAGCCGGGTTCCTGGCGGAAGAGCGGCCCCGATGAACCGATCAGCTTGACCATTCCCTTCCCCGGTGACGCGCTGAAGCAACTCCCCTCCATCGGAGGTGGCAAAGAAGCTCTGGAGACAGCGAACCGCCTGTGCCGGCGTGCAGAAGTTCGACCCCACCGCCCGCAATTGGGACTCCCGGCCATAAGGACCAAACTCGAAGGTCTTATTCGCCAACCGCAAAGACCCCCCAAACTGCGAAGCAGCATAGGCGTCGATCTGACTTCGCCGACGAAGGTACTCCTCCAGCTCCTCGCCGTCAAGCTCAGGACCACTTGTCGTCTGCGAGAGGACATCGATCACGTAGCTCGTGGCATCATTGTCGGAGTCTTGGATCATGGCCGCGAGCGCGCGGTTGAAGTCGGCTTCTGCTCGCCGCCCCGCCCAAGGCCACTCCCTCGCC
>DDSL01000112.1 GCA_002343825.1 Chthonomonas sp. UBA2391 | reverse complement strand
GGCAGGGGTGCGCTCTTGGGCGACTTGTTGGGGTGGGCCTTGGAGTTTGACTTTGGTTGTGGCTTCCTCTCCTCCCCGGAGGTAGGCGACCTCGACGGTTTGTCCGGCTTTGTAGAGATACATGGCGTTGCGGAGATCGAGTTCATCGGCGATGGGGGTTGTGCCGATGCGGAGGATGACGTCTCCTTTTTTGAGTCCGGCCTTTGCGCTGGGGCTCTCGGCGGGGACTTCTTCGATCATGGCTCCGCCGGGGATGGCTTTCTCTTTCTTTTCGAACGGTTTGAGGTCGCGGGGGACGAGTCCGAGGAAGGCTCGCTCGACTTTGCCTTTGCGCTGGATGAGGAGGTTGGCGAAGAAGACGGCTTGGTTGCTGGGGATGGCGAATCCGACGCCGACGTTGCCGCCTTGGCCGAACATTGCGCTTCCGCCGCCCGCGATGGAGCTATTGATGCCGATGACTTCTCCATCGATATTGAAGAGGGGTCCACCGGAGTTGCCGGGGTTGATGGGGGCATCGGTTTGGATCATGCCTCGATAGAGTCGTCCTTGTCCGGTGCGGGTATCGGGGATGGCGTTATCGCGTCCGAGTCCGCTGACGTGTCCGATGGTGACGGTGTTCTCGATTCCGAACGGGGCACCGACGGCGACGGCGAATTGTCCGGTTCGGACGGAATCGCTATCGGCAAAGGTTGCGACGGGGAGGTCTTTTTGGTCGACCTTGACGACGGCGATATCGTTGGCGGAATCGTTGGCGGTGATGACCTGCCCTTGGACTTCTCGTCCGTCGTTAAAGACGACTTTGACGGTTGAGAATCCGTCGACGACGTGGGCATTGGTGATGATGTAGCCATCTCGTCGGAAGATGACGCCGCTGCCCTGGCCTTCGGTCATGAAGACTGCTTCGCCTCCTTGGCTGGATTGTCGGCCCGACTTGATATGGACGACGGTGGGGGCGACTTGCTCGCTGAGATCGGCGAATTGCTGGTCCATCATGGCGAGGGACTCGAACTGCCGGGTGCCGACGTTGGCGGCGGAAACTTGGACCTTGGGGGCGACGGTTCGGGTCGGGGAGGCGGATCCATCGCGCAGGGACATGCTCCCGACCGCTACTCCGCCGACGACGATCGCGGCTGCAAGCCAGACGGGAGGCTTCGAAAGCATTTTGTTCATCAGACTCATAGGGTTGGACTTTCCTTTTGACGGGGTCAATGTTGAAAGAAACGCGCGAGTCCGGGGGCTGGGTTCCCGGTCCCGGGTACCGGACAAATTGGCGATAGTAAACTAGCGGGTATGGCTACCAAGATCGCGTTCCACGGCGCGGCGAGAACTGTCACCGGGTCCAAGCACCTCCTGACCATCGGCAACAAGCAGATCTTGGTCGACTGCGGCATGTTCCAAGGTCCTCGCGAGCTGCGCGACCGGAACTACGAGCCTTTTCCGTTTGACCCCGCTGACCTGGATGCCGTGATCTTGACCCATGCCCACATGGACCACGTTGGCATGATCCCCAAGCTGATTCGGGACGGGTATCGGGGCCCGGTTTATTGCACCCGCGCGACCAAGGGGATCAGCGCGATCTCACTCCCTGATAGCGGACGGCTGCAAGAGGAAGACGCCTACCAAGACCGAAAGCGCGGACGCGACGTCGAACCGCTTTACGATGAGAAAGATGCCTACGCGGCTCTGAAGAGCTTTGAAGCGGTCCCGTATCACCAGTTCCATGCGCTCCCTGGCGGGGCCCAGTTCCAGTTCCGCAGCAGCGGGCACATTCTGGGGTCGGCCTACGCCGAGATCTTCCTCCCCAATGGCGAACGCGTCCTGATGACCGGCGACCTCGGTCGCTATGACGCCCCTATCATCAAGGACCCCGAGACTGTCGACTGGAGCGAATACTTGGTGATCGAGAGCACCTATGGCGACCGGCTCCACCCTCAAGAAGACCCGCTGGAGTTTTTGCATGGCGTGCTGAGCGAGGTCGTCGCCGATGGGTCCGTGCTCCTGGTTCCGAGCTTTGCCATCGGGCGAACCCAGGAGCTGCTCTACTTCATCCGGATGCTCCAGATTCAAGGCCGACTTCCGCGCATCCCGATCTTCGTCGATTCGCCGATGGCCACCTCCACCACCGCGCTCTATGGCGGGGCCAAGGAAGAGTGGGACGAGGAAATGACCGAGTTGATGCAAGAGCAATACGACCCGATTGAGCCGGAAGGACTCCAATTCACCCGGGACCGCAACAGTAGCAAGGCCCTCAACTCAATGTCGGGTCCGATGGTGATCATCGCCGGGAGCGGCATGGCCAATGGCGGGCGGATTCAGCATCACCTCTTGCACCGGCTTGGTCAAGAGCGGACCCACGTCCTCTTCACCGGATATCAGGCCGCCGAGACCCTGGGTCGCCGTCTGCTCGAAGGTGCCCCGACCGTCCAGATCATGGGCCGCGAGGTCGAAGTCCGGGCCAAAGTCGACAAGATCAGCTCGCTTTCGGCCCACGCCGACCAGAATGAGATCTTCCGGTTCTTGGGCGGATTCCGCCAAGCCCCGAAGACAACGTTCCTGGTTCATGGCGAGCCGGAGGCGCAAGACGCCCTCGCCGAGCGGATCCGCACCGAGCTAGGCTGGAACGTCGAGATCCCCGAACACGGCCAAGAATTCGATCTTGGATAGGGCTTTATAGGACCTATAGGTCTTATAGGTCCTATAAGTCCTATAAGACCTATTGAAAGAAACTACTGACCTTGTCCCAGCGAGTAGCCGGGTTCGCCGTCGAACTGCACGAGGTGTTCTGTCTTCAGGAAGTCCACCCCGGCGTCGAGCGCTCGCTGTTGCAGAGCCACGATCTCCGCCAGCCCAATCGGCGTCGGACTCATGAAGCGGCATCGGAAGTGATCGGTCAGCAGGGTCTCGGGCATCCCGTCGGGATAGACCTTTACGCCGCGACAGGTGATTACCTGTAACTGCAACGACCCCGATCCGAGGACAGAAACCTTTGCCCCGAGATCGTCGGCCGAACCCAGCCAGCGGACAAACAGGTCGATGCCAAAGGTTTCTCGTCGCGAAGAACTTCCCCGCACGGGCGGAGTCAACTTCATCGAGTCGCTCGGATCGTGGTTGACCCGAACGGGTGGGAAGAGCGTTGGCTCTTGGCCTAGGCGCGCGATGACCGCGGTGGCAAAATCCTCCGTCCCGACTTGCTGCTTGGTGATCTCCGGTCGGGCGATATCGCCCGTGTGGATGCCGTCCTCCAGCGTCCGGAGCCAGGCGTTATGGATCCGCTCGGCGACCTCGGTCTGATTCAGATGGATGAGCATCTGAACTGCGGAAAGCAAGAGCCCAGAGGGATTTGCGATCCCCTTGCCGGCGATCAGTGGGGCTGAGCCGTGGATCGCCTCGAACATCGCGCAGCTTTCGCCGATGTTCGCGCTCCCAGCCAGACCAACCGATCCCGCGACCTCGGCGGTGATATCGCTCAGGATGTCGCCATAAAGGTTCAGGGTCACGATCACGTCGAAGAGTTCGGGCTTCGTCCCCGCTCGCGCCATCCCGATGTCGATGATCCAGTGATCCTTCTCGATCTCCGGATACTCGGCCCCGATCTGGTCAAAGACCTTGTGGAACAGGCCGTCGCTGAGCTTCATGATGTTGTCCTTGGTCATGCAGCTCACCTTCTTGCGACCATTCACCCGGGCGTATTCAAAGGCATAACGAATGATCCGCTCGCACCCCGGACGGGTGACCAGCTTGAGACACTGAACGGTGTCCTCGGTCTGTCGGTGCTCAATCCCCGCATACAGATCTTCCTCGTTTTCACGGACGATCACAAGGTTCATGCCCTTGCGCAGACTCGGGACGATCGGATCGTAGCTGACGCACGGGCGAACGTTGGCATACAGCCCCAGGGTCTTGCGAATCGTAACGTTGAGACTCTTGTAACCACCACCTTGCGGAGTTGTGATTGGAGCCTTGAGAAATACTTTGGTGGCGCGCAGCGTCTCCCAAGCCTCGGGTGGGATCCCACTGGTGTGTCCGCTCTTATAGACCGACTCCCCGACCTGGATCGTGTGGATCTCGAGATTGGCCCCAGCCTCCCGGAGCACTCGAAGCGTTGCGGCCATGATTTCGGGGCCAATGCCATCTCCGTGAGCCACGGTTATTGCGGACTGTACTTGCATAGTCGTATTTTGAACCATCGGGAGGTTGTGCGGCGGACAAAAGGTTGGCCTATAATGCTTCTGTTTTTCTTTTGAAATGAATCAGGTTCAGCTTGAAGTCCAACACTCGGGACGATGGACGTTTCTGACGAATCACACCCACGTCCTCGTTTGCCTCTGGCACGACCCGCGACAGCGCCTCCGGGATGTTGCCGACCGCATCGGCATCTCGGAACGGGCGGTGCAGGGGATGGTGCGCGACCTCGTCGATGCGGGAATCCTTCGACGAACTCGAGAAGGGCGGGGCAACGTCTACTCGATCTGCTTGGATGCCCGCTTGAGGCACCCGCTGGAGAGTCACGCCACTGTGGGCGAGCTCCTTGCCGGGGTTATTGATTCGGCTCGTCCTCTGTACGAATCGACGGAAGCTCGGACAGGTCGATAACCACGACTCGGTTTCCGTCCCAAGCGGCAACCTTGTTGCCCTTGCGGAGGTTCTCTTCGATCGCCTCCTGAACGGCTTGGCGAACCGTTTCGTCCAAGGCATCGACGTTGCTTAAGATTTCGGAAAGGTCACGCTTCGACATGGGGATTCGCCTGTTGCAAGATCTTGGCCCAAAGTTCGCCCTCGATGATTTCGATCGGGCGATGCCGCCCGCCGGAGGCAATCCGATCGGGGTCGTTGAGCTTTGAGTTATCGTACATCCGCCAGCTATCCACGGTGTCGATGTACGACTTGAAAAAGAGCTGAAGCCCGCGCTGATATCGTCGTCTCACCGTCTCTTCCGGCACATCGTGCCCTCCCAGTCGCACTCGGGCCGCCACTCGTTCGACCGCGAGTTCGGGCGACTGAAGCCAAAAGAAGATGAGGTGGGTCGCGTAGCCCAGGCTCTGAAGCCGGTGGATACGGGGGACCAGCTTGGCCGTGGCAAGAGTAGTTTCAAGGGCAAAGTCCGCCCCGTCTTTTTCGAGTTTATCAACCCGCTCGACCAGCAATCTGCCCGCTTGAAGGTCGGCGGTGGTGCTGCGCTCCCCACTGATCTCCTGGGCGATCATGTCGGCATTCACAAACTGGATCGTCGGAGGGAGCAGGAGCCGCGCCGTGGTGGACTTTCCCGAACCATTCGGTCCGGCAAGGATGATCATCTGGGGTCGGGAGCCAGGCACGTCCGGATTATGACCGGGCGGGTAACCTCCCGCCCCGTATGCCCCGACCTCTGGTGTATGGAAACGGCTCGTTTCTCATTCAAGCCGACCACTCGGCCCTGATCCGCGATCTCTACTACCCCTATGTCGGGCAATGGAACCACCTTGCGGGCCGTGCGATCCGGACCGGGTTTTGGGTCGCTGGAAACTTTGCTTGGCTCGAAGATCACGGCTGGCAACGCTCCCTACTCTACGAAGAAGATGTCCTCATCGGGTCGAGCCTCCTGACCCACCCTGGGTTAGGGATCAAAGTGGAACTGCGCGAGGCACTCCACCCAGAAAAGCCGTACTTCGTCCGGCAGTTCCGGGTGACCGACCTCCACGGGGCAGGTCGCGAGGTCCGACTCTTCACGAATCAACCCCTTTGCCTTGCCGAGAACGACATTGGGGACACCGCCATGTGGCGACCCGAGCTCCATGGCGCGACCCACTTCAAGCATCGTCACGCGGCCTACTTTGGAGGTCCCACGGTCGACGCCGTGACCACCGGGATGAAGGACTTTGATGCCCACGAAGGTTCGTGGCTAGATGCAATGGACGGAGAGCTCGGCTGGAACCCGATCGCCCAGGGGTCTTGCGATTCCACCGTCCGGTATCTCGCCCGCAAGGAGGGCGAGGTCCAAGTTTTCGATGCTTGGATCGCCATGGCCGACAGCCTTGACGACCTTGCCGGTTGCGTCACCGAACTTCGAACCCTGGGGACCGAGGGCGTGATCGCCGCGAGTCGTCAAGCCTGGCACGACTATTCGGACGAACTCGAGCAAAAGCTCGCCGCGCTTGAAGAAGCTCCTCGGAAACTGGCCACCCGGAGCCTTCACCTGATCCACACCCAAAGCGACGACCGGGGCGCGATCTTGGCCGCCAATGACAGCGACATCCTCAAGACCAACCGAGCGACCTACAGCTTCCTCTGGCCGAGAGACGGAGCACTGGTAGCCATGGCCCTGGATCAGGCCGGACACCCCGAACTCAGCCGAGCCTTCCTCGAATTCTGCATCCCCCTGATCCGGCCCGACCGACCCTTTTTGCTTCACAAGTACTCGCCGGACGGAACCATCGGAGCAACTTGGCACCCCTGGGTCCATAACCGCCTCCCGGCCGTGCCGATGCAGCAAGACGAGACCTCGCTCACGATTCTTTGCGGACTCCGCCACCTCGATGCGACGCAGGATGAAGGCTTCGCCGCTCGATTTTCAAAAGAGTTCCTGATCCCGACGCTGGAGTTCACCCTGGAACACCGAGACCTGCAATCGGGTCTGCCGATCCCGAGCTGGGATCTGTGGGAAGAGCGTCACGGGATCCATGCCTATACCGTGGCGACGACCATCGCCGCCCTGGCTCACGCAAGCCAGCGACCCCAGTGGATTGGCGAGGAGCTCGCCCACCTCTGCAAACTCGGGGCGGACGCCATGCGCGACGGCGCTCTTAAGGGGATGATCCATCCCTCGACGGGCGGATTCTTGAGACGGTTGGAAGAAGTCCCCGGTGGATTCCTTCCCGACCAAACGGTGGACGCGGCGACCCTGGCATTCGGGCTCTTTGGCGCCCTGCCCTGGAGCCACCCGGTCAACCAGGCCACCCTCGCCGCCGTCCGCAATCTGGTGGAGATCAAGGGCGGGATCGGGGGCGTCGCTCGATATGAGCGAGATTACTATTTCCGCAAAGTCGAGCACCAACCCGGCAACCCCTGGGTGATTTGCACCATGTGGTTGGCACAAGCGCTCATCCAACAGGCCCAGCGCGTAGCGGATCTGGAAGAGCCGAAGCAGTGGCTCCGCTGGGCGGTCGACCGAGCCGACACCACCGGGGTCCTCAGCGAACAGTATCACCCCGATCACGGCGAGCCGCTCAGCGTGAGCCCGCTGACCTGGAGCCACGCCGAAGTCCTGCGCACCAGCCTGATGCTGGCCGACCGCATGCGCGAACTCTAAGCTAGACTCGAATAGATGCGCATTGGGGTTGTCGGGATGGGTGCGGCGGGCTGTCGAGCCGCCATGTTGCTCCGGGAGCGGGGCCACACCCCCTTCCTTTTCGAGGCACGACCCCGGGTTGGCGGGCGACTCCAGACGGTCGAAGCCGGGAACGGATTCTATGAGGCGGGCGGAGAGTGGATCGACCGTGACAACACTCGGATCATTGCCCTTCTGCGGCAGTTCAAGCAGGAGCCACACCCGACCCAGTCGTGGCCGGGCTGGGTGTGGTACGGCGGCGAACGATCCGACGAAAGGACCCTTTGGCCCGACGTCCTAGAAGACGCGGCCCGGATCGACGAGACGGCGGACCTGATGGCAAGTGATCTCGAAGAAGTCCCCTGGGACAATGTCACCGAATTCGCCACCGACCAGAAGTCCCTCTCCAAGTTCCTCGACGAGCAGTGTCGCTCTCGCCGGGGGCGATGGTGGCAAGAAGCGACCCAGCGCAGCGACGAGGGAGACGACACCGACCAGATCTCGCTCCTCGGCTGGCTCTGCGGCCGGATGAACTATGACGGCCGGGACGAGGGCGACATGAGCGCGTTTCGGTTCCCCCAAGGGGCTCAGCGATTCTGCGAGAAGATGGTCGAGGGGATCAGCATCCGTCATGGGGCGATCCTCGAACGAGTCGAGCGGGAAGCAGGGGAGGTCAACCTCTATTTTCAGGATCACCGAGAGTCCTTTGATCGCGTTATCTTGACCTTGCCTCCACCGGCTCTGCGCCGAATCGTCTTTGACCCGGGCTTGAGCGAAGACAAGGAGGCCGCGATCGCCGAATGCCGGATGAGCCGGACGATCAAGATCAGCCTGCGGTTCCGCCATGCCTTTTGGGAAGACCTCGGCTGGCCGGGCCGCGGCATGAGCGACGGGCCGATTCAACAGTTCTGGAATGCCTCGCGAGGGGATTGCGCCGTGATCAACCTGTACATCGGGGGCACTGATGCGCTCGGCTGGCTGGACCAGGCCGACCCGATCCGCGAGGCTTGTCGAGAGCTCGACGGGCTTCTCCCCGGCGCGCTGGAATCGCTTTCGGGCGGAGATGTCTACAACTGGATCGATGACCCGTACGCGGGCGGGTCCTTCAGCCACCTTGCCCCCGGATACGCCCTTGGTCCGATGCAGGCTTTTTCGCGCCCCGAGTCCGGATTACACTTTGCCGGGGAGCACACCTCGCTGTGGACGGGTTACATCGAGGGCGCGCTGGAAAGCGCTGAACGAGCTGTGAAGGAGATTTTGGAATGAAGTGTGTGCGAATTTGGCCGACGGGTGAGTTGGCTTGGGTGGAGCCCGTTTCGGGCGGGGTCCCAGGAGGAGCGGACCTGGTCCGGAAGGTTCAAGCCCAACCTGGGGGCGAACCGAGCGGCTGGATCCTGCCGAAGTGGATCGACAACCACTGCCATATCCTTCCGAGCGGGCTCTTCCTCCAGATGGTCAATCTGCGATCGGCCTCGACCCCCGACGAGGTCCTTGCCAGCATCGCTGACCGAGCCCGGGTGACCGAACGGGGCCAGTGGGTGCGGGCCGCCTACTATGATCAAACCAAATTCGAGGACGGCAAACACCTGACCCGGCACCAGCTTGACGCCGTCAGCGCCGAGCATCCGATCCTGATTCGCCATGTGAATGGTCACGCGAGCGTCGCGAATACCCTGGCTCTTCAATTGGCCGGGGTCGACGCATCTACCCCGGATCCCAAGGGTGGAGCTTTTGACCGGGACTCCAGCGGAGATCTCACCGGGCTACTGCTTGAGACGGCGCACGAATGGGTCTCTGCTAAAGTTCCGAACCCCGACCGGCAGACCATGAAGGAGGCCATCCTGGCCGCCATCGATCAGATGCGCTTGGACACCCTTTGTGGAGCGACCGACATGCAGACCGGTCGCTATCAGCTGGAAGATGAGCTCTGGGCCTATGAGCAAGCCGCCCGGGAGGCCAACTTCCCGATCCGCCTGTTCGTCCAGTGGAGCTGCGTGTTCGGCCCCAAGGGGATCGGTCCAGCCGCCCTCCTTGAACGCTCTAGAGACCTAGACCCCCGATATCTTCGGATTGCTGGGATCAAGATCTTTGCCGACGGCGCCATCGGGAGTCGGACGGCCGCGATCTACGGGCAGTATGAGGGCAGCACCGGAACCGAGGACGAAGGCCAGCTCATCTACTCACCCGAAAAGCTCAACGAGATGGTCCGAACCGTCGATGAAGCCGGGTTTTCTGTGGCGATTCACACCATTGGCGACCGAGGCACCGATCTGGTGATGGACGCTCTTGCCCAAACGGCGGATCCCACTCGCCACCGGATCGAACACGCCATGATGCTCAGCGATGCCCAAATCGAGCGAATGGCCGCGCTGGGGACGCACGTCACGATGCAGCCCGAATTTCTCCTGCAATTTGGCCACAGCTACCGCCGAAACCTCGGACCGGATCGTGCGTCTCAGCTCTTCCGGTTCCAAAGCGTCCTGCAGGCGGGTCTCCGGCTCAGTCTCTCCAGTGACCGGCCGATCGTGGAGGGTCACCCGCTAGACGCCTACCTCGGAGCCACCCAACGGCCCGAGATCTTCGACCCGAGGGAGTCTCTGACACCCGAGCAAGCGATCCTGGGACTTACGAC
This sequence comes from Chthonomonas sp. UBA2391, assembly GCA_002343825.1. Classification (GTDB taxonomy): domain Bacteria; phylum Armatimonadota; class Fimbriimonadia; order Fimbriimonadales; family Fimbriimonadaceae; genus UBA2391. The sequence goes on along the minus strand of DDSL01000112.1, from coordinate 2,843 downwards.
CTATGCCCACTGGGCCGACGGAGAACCGCCAGAAACACAAGAATCGAATCATTCTCAGACTCAATTTCAGCTTTTTGCATCACTCCCCGCGCGATTCGAAAAGATCCTTGAACCGATCCCGTAATTTTCCCGAACTTCGCAGGACGGAAAATCGTTTAACTGATTGAGCGCAGTGCTCAAAAACAAGAAAGCCAAGTAGCGAAAGCTAGAAAGCTGAATCTCTCCTCCAACCAAGCAACCCCCGCGATCCCTCAACGCGGGGGACTTTTCTTTATCTAGCCCCTTAGTTTTCCTCGCGGAGAGACTCAATCGGGATGGCGGGAAACTCATCCACAAACCGCATCCGGACGACGCTCGCCGTTCGAGAATCGATGGAGATCGGCTGAACATCCAGAACCCAGCCGAGCAGAGCGGCCCCAAATCGGGGGACTTCCACCTTGATCACGTCTCCGGCCAAAAACGTCCCGAACGAGTGAAAGGATGCGCCGTGTTTGCTCAGATCTTGGAGCTCCGCCCATTCGCCGTTGAGCGTTCCCGGCGTTCCGGCAAAGCGGGTGGTCCGGAGTTCGTGGCGTCGCTCGGTCCGCCGCAGGTTGGGCGGGCGCTGGAGAAGAAACGTCTTGGAATCCCCACAGCGTCCGAGGACCTCCGTTCGAAAGATCAGAACACCATTCTCCACCGGAGCCTCGACCGTCAAAGGCTCGCCCACGCGGAGGGGCACGAAGGCGTCCCGCATCATCGGCGCACCGACCTGGAGGTTCCCTTCTCGGAACCCGACGAACCGCGAACGATAGACCCCGGAGAGCGACCGCATCCGCAAGGGAGCGTTGGGGACGAGCTCGTTGATAGCCTGCTTTCGCCGTGACTCCCTAAAGGAGCTCACGGCGTAGCCCAGTCCTAACGCCCCGAGAAAACTTGCGGCGAAGAACTGCAACACCTGCAGTACGGATTCCAACGGCTCAGCCTCACTTGCCTGCGAGTTCGCGCTCGTACTCTTCAGCGATTTGCTTGCTGAGAGTGAGTGCCTCTTCCAGGCTTAGCATCGCCTCTTCGCCAACTCCTTCGTCTCCGCTCCCGGCGAATTCAAAGGCCTCCTCGCTGGCTTGCACCAAAAGGCGCATGGCGAGGCGTCGGCGATCGTGCGATCCTGTATGTAATGTCGGCGGAATGAGGCCATCCATCAGGGCGGCAACCGAGCGCGCCATCACACGCACGCGGGCGAATCGACTCACGGCCTGGGGTGCCCCGGGCTGAGAGACCGCGTACCGGTGGCTCTCTTGAAAATCCTCAATGAACGCGCGTTGTCGCTGATCACACGCTTGAACCGCCCAACGGTAACTCGCGAGGGGATCGACAAAGGTCGCGCCTTGGAGGGCTTCCAGCGCTGCTTTCAACTGGTCCAGCCGCCCCTGCCAAGCCTCGGCCAAGGCCAATCCCAGCCAACCTTCAGCCGTGGATTGGGCCTCAACGGACGCCCGAAAACTCTCGGCGGCCTGGGGGAAACGGTCCTGGATGACATAAAGTCGACCCTGCAGAAAATCGACCTGATGACCCTTTGCCCCTCGGGCCCGGGCCTGGTTGAGCGATTCTTGGGCTTCCACCGGTCGCCCCACTTCCAACCAAAGGACGGTCGCATTGAGGAGTTGGTCGGTCGATCCGCCGCTCAACTCGGCATAGCGAGTGGCTTCCTCCGCCGCCAGCTCCAGCATCCCGGCATTTTGGAGTTCTTGGATCAGTCGGATCCGCAGCCGCAAGTCCGCGGGGGCCTGGTCAATCCCCGCCCTCAGTGCCAAGATCGCTTCATTCCGCATTCCCTGGCGAAGAAAGGCGTCGGCTTGATCTAGGACGGCTTTGGGATCAAAGGCAGGGAGTGCGGGGGTCTCGGGCTGAGGCTTCGGTACTTCTGGTTTGGGGAGCGGCTTATTCTCGGTGTTGGTCCCCGCTCGGGTGGGCTTCAGCGACTTGAAGGGATCGGCGCTCAGGAGGTTGGTCCAAGTGTTGGCGAGGCTCATCCCCGCATTTTCGAGGTCTGTCTTCCCGCCGACCGTCAAGGACATCTGCTGGGGATTCAGCCAGATGGGCCGCTGAATTTTCTTGCGGAATAGCGAAAGCGCCCCAGAAACCTGGTTGCCCGACCGGAGTGCGGAGACCAAGATCACGTAGTCCACTTCGGCGGATTGCGCGACCCGTTCGATCTGGGCCGGAGTCGGTTCACCTTCTACTTTGGGCGCTTTGCCAGCCGAAATCCAGTCCCGGAAAGTCGGATCGGCGGGGGACCAGACGACCGGTCTCACCCGCATCTCCAGGCTGAGCAGCTCGGCCAGATACCCAGCGATCGGCACATTCGGATCTTCTCCGTCTACCACCGCCGCTCTCTGCTCGACGATCACCACCAACGGCGGATTGGAAAAAGCAAAGCTAGCCCCAAGCAGGGCGCCGATGACAAGGAGGTTTTTCATCCGCCGAGGAGTTTGAGGGCGTTGCGGCAGGTCTCGAGCGAGGCCTTGTCGCGTTCCGAACCACCCGAGGCCACCCGACTTTCATAGGCGGCGATGGCGCGTCGATAGGCCGCAGCGGCATCCGACTTCCGGCCCAATCGCTCATAGGCTTGGGCAAGACGCTGATTCGTGCTCGCGACATCCGCCCCTTGGGCCAAGGCCAGTTCATACTGACGAGCCGCTTCGGCAAAGTCCCCACTGGCCATGGCTGCGCGGCCGGCAGCGGCTGGATCCGAGCCGGTGCGGGTTGCCGAATTCACTCGGTCGGTGCCGCCTGCGGTGGCTTGAGCATTGGTGCTGGGAGTGATCTCGATGACCGGTCGCCGGTTCGGCTTGGGCTTCGAT
>DDSL01000131.1 GCA_002343825.1 Chthonomonas sp. UBA2391 | reverse complement strand
CTTGCAAGCCGAGCAGGAGCGTTAGCAGCACCGGACCAACCATCAGTCCCAGCGGGCCGATCGTTAGCACTCCACCCAACAGACTCAGAAAGACCCCGACCACGTGGAACGACACATACGACCCGATGTAATACGGCCTCAGAAGGTTGTCGATCTGGCTGATGACCCCGAAGCCGACCACCAAAACGATGATGGCGGGAACGACTTTCCCTTGGCTAAAAAGGATCAAGGCTACCGGGACATAGACCGCCGGAGCCCCCAAGAGCGGGATCAGGCAGAAGATAAAGGTGATCGCCGCCAGAACCGCCGGCGAGGGCGCACCGCAGGCCCAATAGGTCAAGAAGGCAAGGGTGCTCTGCACGGCGCTGACGACCACCACGGCCAAGAAGACCGCCCGGATCGTCGCTCCAACCCGCTCGAACATCCGGAAGCTCCGCTCCTTCGCAAAGGGCAAAAGCTCAGCCGCCGGTTCGCGCAGCCGGTGCCCATCGCGAAGCATGTAGAACATCACGAAGAGGGCCACGACGATGCTAAAAATCCCTTTTCCGGCCGTGACTGCCACCTGCCCGACCCCTTGTTGGGCCGCCTCGGTGATCCGGTCGCGGTTCTTGTTGAACCACTCGACCAGGTCAAACTGGACACCGATCTGCTGCTTGACCCCAGCCAAGCGTTTGTCGGCATCGGCGACAAAGGTCTCGATGCTGGCCGTCTCTCCGGGAACCTCCTGCAGCTGGCCCACCAACCCGCTCAGCTGGCTATAGAGCAAGGCCACCGCGATGACCAAGGGAATCAAAACGATGAAGATCGTAGCGAAAACAGTTGCCAGGGCGGCCATGTTTTCGCCACGCAGCGCCTTCCACCGCCGATAGAGCGGATTCATGAGAACGCTCAGGACGACGGCCAAACTGAGGGCCGGCAAAAAGGGCCTCAAGAGCCAAACCGCCGCCGCAAGTAGCCCCAGCGTGATCACCCAGAAGATCACCGGGCGGTAATGCTGCTCAAATGGCGAGGATGCGGGGGCCATAATCGATTCAGACGTGATCGTGTCAGGGGGTCCTAGGACCCGGCCGCGACTTTCGCTCCCGGATAAACCTGCAGCGCGACCTTCAGACAGTCCATCGCGCGGTCGAGGCGACCTTCTTCCAGAACATAGGCGAATCTCACCTCATCCTTCCCGAGCCCGGGAGTGGCATAAAATCCGCTCGCTGGGCTGACCATCACGGTGGCCCCTTCGTGAGAAAACTCTTCGAGAAGCCACTGGCAAAACTTGTCGCCGTCATCGATCGGCAGCCGGACGGTGGCATAGAAAGCGCCGTCAATCTTGGGGCACTTGGCCCCGGGGATCTCGCTCAATCTCTGCACCAAGCGGTCGCGCCGAGCTCGATATTCGCCTCGGACTTGGTCGAAGTAGTCGGGTCCGGCCTCCAGAGCGCCCTCGACTCCGATCTGGGCGAGTGCGGGGGGCGAGAGCCGCGCTTGACCAAATCGCAAGGCCCCGCTCATGACTTCGGCATTCTTGCTGACCAAGAACCCAAGCCGCGCGCCGCAGAGACTGAACCGCTTGCTTACCGAATCCACCATTACTGCGTTCTGCTCAAGACCGGGCAGTTGGAGAACGCTCAGAACGGGCTCGGAGGTGTAATTGAATTCGCGATACACCTCGTCGGCCATGAGATAGAGGTCGTGCTTGCGGACGACCTCGGCGAGGGCATGGAGCTGGGCCGCCGAATAGATCGTGCCCGTCGGGTTGCTGGGGTTGCAGATCAAGATCGCCTTCGTTCGTGGCGTGATCTTTTCTTCAAAGGCTTCGATGGAAGGCAGCGCGAAATCTTGATCCAGATAGGTCGTGATGGGGACGACAGTCACCCCCGCCAGAACCGCGAAGCCGAGGTAATTGGCATAGAACGGCTCGGGGATGATGATCTCATCGCCAGGATTCAGGCAGGCCATCATCGCGAAGACCAGTGCCTCCGACCCGGCGGTGGTGACCATGAGCTCGCTGTCGTTCAGTTCGACCCCAAGCTGGGCCTTGTAGCTCGCCCGCGCTTTGGCCCGCAGGGTGGGGTTGCCAGCACTATGCGAGTACTCCAAGACCTTCGGACGCTTCGCGCCAAGAGCCGTCCAAAACTCCTCCGGAGCCTCGATGTCGGGTTGGCCGATGTTCAGATGGATGACATCAATGCCCTTGGCCTTGGCGGCATCGGCATAGGGTGCCAGCTTGCGGATCGGCGAAGGTGGAGCCAGGTGAGCGCGGGTGGAGGCCTGCGGCATGAAATCCAGTATAGCGAAACCCCCGACCGGTATACTTTGCACCAATCAGCCGAGGCTGTTTCAACGGAGAAACGAGAGGATACTTATGTCTGCAACCGGCATCGAAACTTCGACCAAGATTGATCTTTTACGCCTGATGGTGAAGAGCCGAGAGGGCGACCGACGCGAAGGCATTCTGCTTCGGCAGAGCAAAGGTTGGTTCCAGGTTTCGGGAATGGGGCACGAGGCGCTCGCCGTCTTGGCCGACTCCTTGCGACCAGACGACTGGATCTTCCCCTACTACCGCAGCCGGGCTCTGATGTTGGCCCGGGGCCTGAGCAACTACGACTTGGCTCTTGCCTACTTTGCCAAGCGGGAGAGTAGCAGCGGCGGGCGCCAGATGCCCGGACACTACAGCTCGGCTGAGCACAATGTCTTCAGCGTCTGCACCCCGACGGGCGGATCATTGCTGCCGGCCACCGGTACCGCCTGGGCAATGATGCTCGACGGCAAAGATTCGGTCTGCTTGGCCAGCGTCGGTGATGCCGCCAGTCGCCAAGGCGAATTCTATGAGGCCATCGCCTTTGCCGTCCAAGAGAAGTTGCCCGTGATCTTCATGATCGAGGATAACAAGTACGGCATCAGCACCCCGACCGAACACTTTATGCCGTACAACATCGGCGGGATCCTGAGCAACGACCACATGGTGAAGGTCGATGGCCGACGAGTCGACGACGTCCACGAAAAGTTTTCCGCCGCCGTAGCGAAGGCGCGCAGCGGGGAAGGCCCGACGATCCTCTGGGTGGATCTCGACCGTCTCAGTAGCCACACGAGCAGCGACGACCACCGGGTCTATCGAGACCTGGACGAAATCGCCGCCATGGCCGATCGCGACCCGATCAAGCTTCTTAAGGATGAGCTCATCGCAGCTGGAAGCCTGACCGAGGAGCAGTACGCAAAGATGCTCGAAGAGGTCACCGCCGAAGTCGACGCCGACTATCTCCGCGCCGAAACCGCCGAAGATCCCCGGGCGAGTGAGGTCATGGACCACCTGTGGGGCGAGAGCCGACCCGCCGCCAAGCCCCCAATCGAAACCGGACCGCAGACGATGGTCGACAGCATCAACCGCGTCTTCCACAAGGCCCTCGAAAACGATCCTCAGACGATCTTCTTTGGCGAGGATATCGAAGACCCGAAGGGTGGAGTCTTCAAGATCACGGCCGGCTGCAGCGAGAAGTTTCCCAAGCAGGTCTTCAATTCACCCCTTGCCGAGGCGACCATTATGGGCGTTGCCGTCGGGATGGCCGCTTATGGCTTCAAGCCGATCTTCGAACTCCAATTCGTGGACTTCTTTGCCCCCGGTTGGAACCAGATCATCAGCAACATTTCGACCCTGCGTTGGCGGTCGTTCGGTGACTTCAAGTGCCCCATGACGGTCTATGCCCCCTATGGCGCCTACCTGCCCGGCGGCTCGCTTTGGCATAGCCAGAGCAATGAGGCCTACTTTGCTCACACTCCGGGGATGAAGGTTGCGGTGCCAAGCACTCCGCAAGATGCCGCGGGCCTCTTCTGGACGGCGATTAACAGTGACGACCCCTGCTTCATCTTTGTCCCCAAGCACATCTTCCGCAAGAGGGTCGATGTGCAAGACGTGACCCCCGTGGAGTTCGGCTCGGCTCGAATCGTGCAGTCGGGCACCGACGTGACGGTCCTCACCTGGGGCAACACCCTCGAGCTGGCCGACGAAGCGGTTGCCAAACTCCCCGGTGTCTCGCTGGAGATCATCGACGCCCGGTCGATTGTGCCCTTCGACTATGCAACGCTGAAGACCTCTCTTGAAAAGACGGGCCGATTAGTCGTGATCCAAGAGGACACCGAGACCTGCGGCTTTGCTCAAGCGATCGTCGCCACGGTGACCTCGACCCCGGAGATGTTCAACCTCCTCCTCGCCGCACCCCAGGTGGTCAGCCGGCCAGATGTCCATATCGGATACAACCCGATCTATGAATATGCCGCGCTGCCCGATGTGGACCAGGTTGTGGCGGCAATCCAGAAGACTCTGGAGTAGTGGAAGTGCAGGAGTCGGGAGAAGTCCCGGCTCCTGCGTCCTTACAAGTTCGGGTGCACTTGACGCATGATCGTTCGGATCGCGGCCGAGAGGTCACGGTCCGTTGTCATGAGCTCGCTAATCTTGTTATAGGCATGCATCATGGACGTGTGGTCCTTGCCGTTGAAGAGCGAGCCAATGTGTTTCCAGCTATCGTTGGTCAGCTCGCGGGTGACATAGACGGCCACGTGGCGGGCGTGGGCGATGGGACCCTTTCGCGAGGTGCCCCGGATATCGGATCCAGGAATCTTGTAGTACTGGCTCACGGCCTCGACGATCTGATCGAAACCGGGTCGACCGGAATCCAAACCGCGATAGTATCGCTCCAAGAGGTCTTCGGCCATCGCCACCGTCACCTCGCGTCCCTCGACGCTTGCGGTCGCCGCTAGCCGGATCAAGACTCCTTCCAGCGCTCGGACCGTTCCGCTCACGTTTTCGGCGAGCAACAGCGCAATTTCGGCCGTGAGTTGGACCTCCATGGCCTGAGCCTTGCTGAGCAAGATCGCGGCCCGGGTTTCCGTGTCCGGTGCCTGGATATCGACAACCAGGCCGGCCTCCAGCCGGGACCGTAACCGGGCATTGACGAGGTGCAACTCGCGAGGCCCTCGGTCGCTACAGATCACGATCTGCTTTCCGATCTCGTGCAGGGTATTGAAGGTGTGGAAGATCTCTTCTTGAGTCTTTTCCTTGCCCGCAATCATCTGGATATCGTCGACCAGCCAGATCCCCGAGTTGCGCTGGCTCCGGCGGAACTGCTCGATGCGGTTGTTCTGCAGGGCCTGGACAAACTGTTCGGCAAACTGCTGGGCCGTGATGTAGACCAAGCTGGCCCGAGGGTCGCGGCGCTGAATCTCGTGGGCAATCGCGTGCAGCAGGTGGGTCTTTCCGAGCCCGCTTTCCCCGTGAATGAACAGCGGGTTGTACTTGACGCCAGGGTCCGACGCCACGGCCTTGGCCCCGGCCGTGGCCATGCGGTTGCTCTGGCCGACGATAAACCGGTCAAAGGTGTAGCTGGGGTTGGGTCGGAACGTGGTCGAATCGGTAACCGCGATTGGCTCGACAATGGCCGGCATCACGGGTGCATAGTCTGTTGTGGGCCGCGACCGACCCACGATCGTGAGTTCGAGGTCGACGGCTTCGCCAAGCTCCTCGCTCAGCATCTGTTCCAACCGGCTCGTGAATTTGTTGCGGACCCAATCCGCACAAAAGGCTCCTGGGGCGTGAATCTCCACGGTCCCCTCAGCCAAGTCGGCGGGGGCAAGCGGGCGCAAGAACCGGTTGAAGGTGGTCTTGGGAACGTCTTGTTCCAAGGTCTTCATCACTCGATCCCAGGCCATCTTCAGACGGATCTGGGATTCACTCTCATCAAGAGCAAACTGGTCTCGCATTTGCAGTCCAACAAAGCGCTCTGAGACCTCAGAGCGGAAGGGGAGGATACCCATAGCTTTGCCAGGCTTGGCCTGCGATTCGATTGCTAGGAGACCGAATCTTTGAACCCAAACAGGTTCATCTTGTGCCACATAGCGCAATCACAAAATGGATCAGATGTCCACTTGTTTCAAGCTGTGTAAAGCTTCTGAAGTACGTCCCCTACACGCTGGACCGCCTCTTTGGCTTCGGCCTGGGTGCTTGTCCAGCCGAAGGTAAATCGCAGCCCCTCGTTTGCCTCGTCGGCCGAGAGGCCCGATGCCAGCAGCACATGGCTCGGCTCGACCGACCCGCTAGAGCACGCCGCCCCGCTGCTGCAGGCGATGCCCGCTCGGTCGAAGGCAATCAGGGCTGTCTCGGCCCGCAGTCCCGGCACCCGGAAGTGGGCATGGCCCGGCAAGACATCCACTCCATCCGGGCAGGTCCAGACGATGGGGAGCGCCGCCTGTCCCTTGAGTCCCGCCACGAAGAGGTCCCTCGCCGCCTGTTTTTCCGAGGGTTGGTGGACCCTCGTGACGGCTTCGCCAAAGCCGACCACTCCGGCCACGTTTTCGGTCCCTCCACGAACCTCTCGCTCTTGGCCGCCGCCCGAGATCAGGGGGTCAATCAGGACCCCGCCCCGCAGATAGAGGGCTCCCACCCCCTTGGGCCCTCCGATCTTGTGGGCCGAAATCGTGAGGAGGTCGGCTCCGACTTCATCGACCTGGATGGGCAGCTGGCCATAGGTCTGCACCGCGTCCACCATCAGGTGAGCCCCGGTCTCACGGCACCGCTCGGCGATCGGGCCAAGTTCTTGGATCGCTCCGGTTTCGTTATTGGCGTGCATGACCGCGACCAGCAGAACCGAGTCGTCGATCTTCTCTCGCGCCTGCTCCACATGGACCCGCGCGTGCGGATCCACCTGCAAATGCTCGATCTGGTAGCCCAGTTTCTCGAGGGTCTTCTGGGTGTGAAGCACGCAGTGGTGTTCGGCGGCGCCGATCAAGATGCGTCGCCGGGGGCCAGAGATCTGGTTGAGTGCCAAGCCGACGATGCCAAGGTTGGCCGCCTCGGTCCCGCTCGACGTAAAGGTGATCTCGCCAAACAGTGCGCCAATCGACTCGGCCACCCTCTCGCGGGCCATGTCGAGGGCGTCTTTGGCGCGTCGCCCTTCGGCATGGGTGCTGCTGGGATTTCCATATTCCCTCCGGAGCCAGGGCGTCATCGCTGCTTCCACCTCGGGTCGGACGGGAGTCGTCGCCGCGTGATCAAGGTAGATCCGGGAGGTCATGACTGGATCCAGAGGCTAAGAGCCACGAGCGAACCGTTGTGGAAGGCGTGGAGCAAGATCGCGGGCCAGAGCGAACCGGAGTAGTAGGTCAGAACTGCGCACATACATCCGACCGCTCCCAGCGCGGCCCAAGCCGCGATTCCTTGGGGGTGAATCGCGGCAAAGAGCAGGCTCGAGATGACGATGGCGACCGTCGGGGTGCTGATCTTGGCGATCGCCGGGGCCAACATCCCTCGGAAAAGGATCTCTTCCAGCAAGGGGGCGGTGACCGCCGCCAGCAGGGCAAATCTCAGAACCGTGAGCGCGGTGGGGTTCGACATCATTTCCGAAGCGCCCGGGTGTTCCGCGCTCGGCGTGATCGTCTGTAGCGGCAAAACGATCAAGATCAGGACCGCGAGCAAGACGACGGCGTTGGCCGCCCATCCGCCCAGCGCCCAGGCAAAGTTCGCTCCCCAACGCTGATTCTTTCCGAAGACGTCCCGAGGGCCGTAGGCCGGATATCCGATCGGCGCCAAGAGGATCATGAGAGCCAGAGCAATCTTGACTCCGACCTCCAAAATCACCGCCATCGCCGAATCGCCTCCGAACTCTGGTGCAGGAGCCAGGAGCACCAATAGGCCGAGTACCACCCGCCAGGGCATCTTGTCGGCCTCGGCCCGGTTGGCGAACTGGATGGGGAAGCCTTTCGGTTCGAGCTTGCCTTGCCCCCGCTGTTGGGAGAACCAGATCAGCAATCCGATTCCCGCGAGCAAGAACGTCGCCCCCACTGGAATCAGGACCATGACTTGCCGCATCAGCTGCTTACCCTTGCCCGTCGACTGACCCATCGCCACCGCCACCTGGTCTCGGATTTCGCGTTCAAGGGGCAGAGTGCGGTCCAGAACGGCGAGCGCCTTGTTCCCACGGCCCGCGTTCTTGGGGTCGGCATAGAACGCTCCGAGTGCTTTCTCAGTTTGGTCTTTCGAGGCTCGGAGCTTTTCGATCCCCTTTGGATCGACCTTGGAATCGCCTTCGAAGTCCACCGCCGCCTTGAGGAGTAGGGCTTCTCCGGTCGCCTTGCTGTAGTCGGGAAGCTTCTCAAAGAGCCGGTCGAGGGAAGCCTGGGCGGCTTCGCCGGTGGCCCGAGCGACCCGGAACTCTTGGAGCTCGACGGCGAAGGTCTTTTTATCTTGGTCCCGCAGGGCGTTTCCATAGAGCGCGAGGGCAATCAGCATCACAAAGACCAGACCCAGCGCGACCCAACCAAAAGGGTTGCGGGGCGGCTCAGGCGGCGGCTCAGGTTGAAAATCGAAGCGGGGAGGATTCACCGAGGAGATTCTACGTCAAACTCAAGGCCACTCCGCCGGAAACGTTTTTTGGTCATGGGACCTCTAACGTAAAGGGAAACAACAGAAACCATGCTCGCCGCCACGTCGCTGACCCTCTCACTCCTCATTCTCGCCCCGGGTGCCCCGACCAATTTGGATGTCGTGCGAGAATCCACCCGCCTCAAGATTGAGGAGCGCATGGCGGGCGGCATCGACTGGAAGCTCACCCCGCGCGAGGCCTTTGTCAGCAGTCAGGACAACCCGATCCTCCTCTGGGTCGGCGCCGCCCACCCTCTCGGGACGGGTGCCCCGCAGGTGCTCCTCTGGAGATCGGCGCTGAATCGGCATCGGGCCGATCTGAAGGGTGTAAAGGGAGCCGCCGTTTCGCCTGACTTCTTGCGAGCGGAAGGGGCCTTCGAGCGTAAGCTGGCCGCCGAACTGGGTTCGGGATTTCAGGGCCTAGCCTGGGTTGCACGGAGCGGGGAACTCCTGGCCAAGGAGGCAGATCCTGAGAAAGCTCAAGCGTTCTTTTCCGCGTCTCGGGTGAAGGCGAGCGGGGATGCCCCGGACTTCGCGACAACCTCTCCGGCTTCATCGGCAGCCCCGAGGATGCTCGGATTCGTTCGCGATGCGGGGGGAGTGAATCCCCTGATCATCGAATTTGATCCAGCGGCCTGGCTCACGATCCTTCCCGAAATTCGACAAGCCGGGCAAGCCGAGCGGCTCCGCTACATGCCCGACCCCACCTTGCGGCACCTTTGGCTCGATGCGGCCCGTGGGATCCCCGCTCCGTGGGGACGCGGAGCGAACATCACCTGGGACTCCACCGCCCGAATCGAGAGTGCCTCCCCGACGTCGATCGCGGTGGATTTCCGCGGGCAGGTGGTGATCACCGAGAGCGGAGAATGGGCCCTTTCGCCCGGCGAGGAACCGAGCCTTCAAACCCGGGGGATCTCAGTCGACTTCCTCGGCCGTGGTCGCCTCGATCCCCGCAACGACAAATGGACGACACTCGAAATCGTGGGGACGGGGTCCCGGTGGGGAGGCTCGCCTCTCAGTGGCCGGCAAGATCAATCCACTCGTAGTGATCTTGCGCTTTATTGGACCCTCGGCGAAGATTCCCTCACAAAATCGCTTCCACCCCTTTTTTCTGCGGCAAAGTTACAATAAACTGAAGGGACAGAAGGGCCGCGTGGCCTGGAGGTCTTGAATATGTTGAACTTGCTCATTGCCGGGATGGCCCTGTTTGCCACCCCAGAGATCCCTCATCCCCCCGCGGGCAAACCCATTCTCCCAAAGTCCACCGCGAGCAAGCCCAAACCCGGGGCACGGATTCCGGCATCGGGTGCGTGGGAGGCCAATCTTTGGCGGTCCCTGGCCTGGAAAGACGAGGAGGGCAACTTCGACCCAGCCGACTTCCGACGCGCGGTGGATCAGCGCCGGACGCTGATCAACAGCCAAAAGGCCAATTCGCCCGGCCCTGATCTCCCTTGGGTTTTCCGAGGTCCGGACAATATCGGCGGACGTACCCGCAGCCTTAACTTTGACCCCCAAGACCCCAATGTCATCCTGGCCGGTTCGGTGAGCGGCGGGATCTGGCGAACGACCGACGGGGGCATCACCTGGAACATCGTCAGCAACTGGCTCCCGACGCTGGCCATTGGTGAGATCGTCCGCGACCCGCAGAACCCCAACATCCTCTATGCTGGCACCGGTGAAGGCCACTTCAATGGCGATGCCGTCGGTGGGGTCGGGATCCTCAAGAG
>DDSL01000086.1 GCA_002343825.1 Chthonomonas sp. UBA2391 | reverse complement strand
CCAAGAAAATCACCGCATTGCAACCGCTACCCCCTCGCTCCACCGGCGGAGAGCCGAGCGGCCAAAGCGCTAGACTGGAGGGTGATGATTCCCATCGCATTGCAACTTTATTCCGTCCGTGACCACTGCGCCAAGGACTTTCTAGGCACCATCAAGCGAGTCGCCGAAATGGGCTATGACGGCGTCGAATTTGCCGGATATCACGGCCACTCGGCGGCCGAAATCCGGGCCACCCTGGACGCCTGCGGTCTCAAGGCCGTCGGAAGCCACACCGGGATCGACCAATTCACGCCCGAGACCATCGGCAAGGTGATCGAAGACCACCAGACTCTTGGCGCTCCCTTCCCAATCGTCCCCTGGCTGCCCGAAGAAAAGCGAAACACTCCAGAGAGCGCCCTCGCCACCGCCCAACACCTGGCCACTCTCCCCGCGATGCTTGCCGGATCGGGCCTCAAAACCGGTTTTCACGTCCATGACGGCGACGTCAAGCCTCTGAGCGATGGCCGCACCGCCTGGGACATCATCGCTGCCGAAACGGGACCCGACTTCCTGCTGCAGTGGGACACCGCCAATGGAATGTATGGAGGAGCCGATGCCGTGACCGCCCTCCGCGCCCACCCTGGCCGGGGACTCAGCGTCCACCTGAAGGAGCACGTCGAAGGAGACGCCGCCGCGATCATCGGTGAGGGCGACGTGCCCTGGGCCGAGGTCTTTGAAGCCTGCGAAAACGTGGCCGGAACCCAGGTTTACGTGGTCGAAGCCGAACGCTACGCCGACTACGACCCGCTCGTCGTGGTTGAAAAGTGCCTCGCCAACCTCAAGCAGATGCTCGGACGTAGCTGAGATCGAGATCGACATTCTTCTTAGATGTGATCTTCATCACATCTAAGAAGTCTTTGACATCACCCAAGGCCCGGAGAGAGTCGCGGAGGGTGATGGTATTCCGACGAGGAGCTTTGGTCCCTCAACCAAGTCTCCAGAGACGGAAAGGAAAACCCTCATGAAGAACCTTCTGGCTCTTACTGCCGTTTCGGCTGCGCTCTTGGTCGCGGCCCCTGCCGAAGCCCAGCAAATTCGACTCTTTGTCGAAAATGCACAGAATCGACACCTGTACGAGGTCCGGCCTGGTTCAGGAACAGGCGGCCGATTCGTCCATCAACCGTTCTGGTTCAACGGGTCCTACGTGGCCGGGTTCACTGACCGGGCATCGCGAGGTGAGCGGATCGGAACTGCGGTCCTCGGGACTGGCTTTGCCAACGTCTGGATCACAGTCAATGGCCAGACGAGGGCATTTGTTCCGCACATCCCGCTTCCGCTCCACGACGTCCGCCGAGTCAGCACCAATCCCTTCGACGACAACGTCGTGGTGTGGGTGCAACAGGGCGGACGGACCATCAATCTCCGCGTCCCCATCGGACGACGGTAGTACCACCGCCGCTGGCCCCGGCAGGCTCTGCCGGGGCCGAGCTTGTCACTGGGTTAGAAGAATCCCAGCGCGCTGGGGCTGTAGCTCACCAGCATGTTCTTGGTCTGCTGATAGTGGTCCAGCATCATGCTGTGGGTCTCGCGGCCGATCCCCGACTGCTTATAGCCGCCGAACGCCGCATGGGCGGGGTAGGCGTGATAGCAGTTGGTCCAAACCCGACCCGCTTGGATCGAACGTCCGAAGCGATAGCAACGGTTGACGTCGCGGCTCCAGACCCCGGCACCCAGACCATACAGCGTGTCGTTGGCCAGCTGGAGGGCTTCTTCTTCGGTTTTGAAGGTCGTCACCGAGACGACCGGCCCAAAGATCTCTTCTTGGAAGATCCGCATCTTGTTGTGGCCCGAGAAGACGGTCGGCTGCATGTAGTATCCGCCGGCGAGGTCGCCTTCGAGGTTGCATCGCTGGCCACCGGTGAGCAGCTCCGCCCCTTCTTCCTTACCGATCTCGATGTAGCCGAGGATCTTTTCGAGCTGTTCTTGGCTGGCCTGAGCCCCGATCATCGTGGAGCCGTCGAGCGGGTGACCTTGCTTGATCTTTCGAACTCGATCGACCGCCCGCTCCATAAAGCGGTCATAGATGCTTTCTTGAACTAGGGCCCGGCTCGGGCAAGTACAGACCTCGCCTTGGTTGAGCGCAAAGAGCGCAAAGCCTTCCAAAGCCTTATCGAAGAAGGCATCATCCTCGCTGAGGATATCGTCGAAGAAGATGTTGGGACTCTTGCCGCCCAGTTCCAGCGTCACCGGGATCAGGTTGTCGCTGGCATATTGCATGATCAGCTTTCCGGTCGTGGTCTCTCCGGTGAAGGCGATCTTGGCGATCCGCTTGCTGCTGGCCAGTGGCTTCCCAGCTTCCAGTCCAAAGCCGTTCACGACGTTGACCACGCCCGGGGGCAATAGATCACCAATCAACTCCATGAGAAGAAGAAGGCTCGCCGGAGTTTGTTCGGCCGGCTTGATCACGACGCAGTTGCCGGCCGCGAGGGCCGGGGCCAGCTTCCAAGCCGCCATGAGGATCGGGAAGTTCCAGGGGATGATCTGGCCGACGACGCCGAGCGGTTCGTGGAAGTGGTAGGCGATCGTGTCGTGGTCGATCTCCGAGATCGTCCCTTCTTGGGATCGGATGCAGCCTGCAAAGTACCGGAAATGGTCGATGGCCAAGGGGATGTCAGCGGCGCGGGTCTCGCGGATCGGCTTGCCATTGTCCCAGCTCTCGGCTTGAGCGAGGAGCTCGAGGTTGTCCTCCATTCGCTGCGCGATTCGGTTGAGGACGTTGGACCGCTCGGCGACGCTGGTAGTGCCCCATAGGGGTCGGGCCCGGTGGGCAGCATCGAGGGCAAGTTCAATATCTTGCGCGTCGGAGCGGGCGATCTGGCCCATCACCTTGCCCGTGATTGGGGTCGTGTTGTCGAAGTATTGGCCGTTGACCGGGGGAACGAACTTCCCGCCGATGAAGTTGTCGAGCCGTGCCTTAAAGGGCGGCTGGTGCGCCGTTGCATCCAGGTGTTGAGTATTCATTTGTCGTGTGCACAATCCCTACGGGTGTATCGCAAGATTGCGGTGTTGACCGCATTCTTGATCCTTTATTCGGAAGCAATCGGCGGATTCCTCTCCAAATTTCTTTGCCTACATTTTTGTCAAGTTTCGGGCGTGATCCCCAGTCTCCAGGGGTCGCTGATGGCCATTGACCCTGTAACCTCACGAGGTGGCATGCGTTCAAAACTGCATGGGCTCGCTTCTTCTCTCATTGGCCGTCTCGGCGCACCTCGCACTGCCGAGCGACCTAGTCGCCTACCTTCCATTGAACGGCTCCGGCTTTGAGGCGGTCCAGCAGCGTTCGGCCGAGGTGCGCGCGGGAGCGATCAGCCACCCGAATCGTGATGGATTCCACTTTGACGGGCAAACCGGGGTGGTAGCCCTGGCGGATGCGGGTGAGTACGGCGTCGATGGAAGCTTCTCGGTGGCAGCCGTGGTTCAGCCCGATTCGGTGCCTTCGTGGAATGGTCAGATCGTTTTTCGCGGGGATGACCGAGGAGCAATCGACAACTATTCCCTCTCTTTGGGCTCCGACGGATTCTTTACGTTCATGTTTGATCAGCCGAATGGCGAGCGCGCGTCGCTGAGGGTCCCAGCTCGGATCGGTCAAGCCCAAGCCCTTCTCGGCACTTTTGATCGGCACCGCTCCCGGATGCGCCTCTGGGTTGATGGGGAGGTCGTGGCCCAAACTTGGGTCCCGAGCGGGCCGGTCTCGGCGATGATCGCCGACTATCGGCCCGGCCTCAGCGTCGGCAACGTCCAAGCGCCCGAAGCCGGCGTGCATCGCCAGCCGTTCCAAGGCTGGATCCGCGACGTCCGCGTCTATCGGACCGAACGAGAGTGGTCAAGCCTTGAGTCGCTCCCGACAATCTGGACCCGCCATTAACTAGGTAGGGGCGCAGGTAACCTCGCTTTATGAGCGAGAAGCCGGAGCCCAAGGCTCCTGAATCCGAAAAGCCCAAACTCGTCCTCGAAGATCCTATCCACCGAGAGGGCCGCATCGACGGACTGAGCTACCAGATTGAAACGGGGCGGATGCCCCTCTACGACGATAAGCAGGAAGTCGCGGCAGGCGTGTTCTACATGGCCTATACCGTCCCCAGCGAGACCCCACGGCCGCTGATGTTCAGCTTCAATGGCGGACCCGGTTCGCCGTCGCTTTGGCTGCACCTCGGCGCGGTGGGTCCCAAGCGGGTCCAAATGCAACCCGATGGGCAGATGCCGCCGCCGCCGTTCCGGCTCGTCGATAACCCTCACACCTGGCTTCACCACACCGACCTCGTCTTCATCGACCCTATCGGGACCGGCTTCAGCCGCGCGCGGACCGAGGAAGAGATGGCCAAGTATTGGGGCGTCAAGGCCGATATCGAGAGCGTGGGTGAGTTCATCCGACTCTACATCACCCGGCACAGCCGGTGGAATTCGCCGCTCTATCTGGTTGGCGAAAGCTACGGAACGACTCGTGCGGCCGGTCTAGCGGGGCACTTGGTCGATCGCGGGATCACGTTCAATGGGATCGTCTTGGTCTCCTCGATTCTGAACTTCCAGACCGCACGGTTCTCAAAGGGGAATGACGCACCGTACGTTCTCTTCTTGCCGACCTATACGGCGTCGGCGTTCTATCACAAGAAGCTTGACCGGAGGCTTCAATCGAACCTGAAGCGAACCCTTGCCGAGGTGGAGAAGTTCGCGATGGGCGAATACACGTTGGCGCTGGCCAAGGGGAGCCGACTCACCGGTAAGGAGCGAGCCCACATCCGCAGCATGGTCTCCAAGTTCACCGGGTTGCGTGAAGACTATGTCGAGTCTCGCGACCTTCGGATCAACATCCACGCTTTCTGTAAAGAGCTTTTGCGCACCGAGAAGAGGACAGTGGGGCGTCTGGATTCTCGATTCAAGGGGATCGACGCCAACGCGGCCGGGGAGAACATGGAACACGACCCCAGCATGTCGGCGCTGATGCCTCCCTATAACTCGATGTTCAACCAGTACGTCCGAACCGAGCTCGGCTACGAGACCGATCTGGAGTACTCGATGTTTGGCAAGATCTGGGGCAAATGGGACTGGGGATCGGCCGGCGAGGGCCACCCCGACACCAGCGAAGCGCTCCGGGCTGCGATGAGCAAGAACCCCTACACCAAGGTGTACATCGCGAGCGGATACTACGACCTGGCAACCCCGTACTTTGCGACCGAATACACCGTCGACCACCTCGGGCTGGACCCAACCTTGCGGGCCAACATCACGACGGGCTACTACGAAGCCGGGCACATGATGTACATCCACGAACCGAGCCTGGAGCAACTAGCCTCCGAGATCGGGACCTTCATGCGCGAGAGCGTCTGACACAGCAAAACGCGGGGGCAATGCATTCGTTGCCTCCGCGCTTAATTCGTGAAGCCGATAAAGGCGATTAGCCGCGCTTGCTTCGAGCCTTGCTGTTGCGGGCTCGGGTCCGGTTCTTTGCTCGGCGTGCCGAGTGGTTCAGTTTTCGCTTGATCAGTCCAGCCATGATTTCTATCCGTTCAAAACGAAGAGGATACCCGATCAGCTGAGCTTGGGTTGCGTTTTGGCCGCAATCCAGCGGATGACGAGGTTGACGAGGGCGATCCAGACGACCAGGAACAGGGCCCCGGTGACGGCCAGCTGGACGTTGATATCACTTGGCGATCCTGCGTCAAAGTAGATCGCGAGCGGCAACGCGCTCATGGGTTCGCGGACGTTGGTGATGATCTCGCGGTTGCCCAGGGCGGTGAACAGGAGCGGCGCGGTTTCGCCTCCGACGCGGGCCACTGCCAAGACGACTCCGGTCAGGATCGCACTGCGAGCCGCGGGCAGCACGACATGCCACACCGTCCGCCATTGACCGACTCCGAGTCCGAAGCTCGCCTCCCGCTGGGCTTTGGGGACAAGGCGGATGGCCTCTTCGGTCACCCGGGTGATAACGGGAATCATCAAAAAGCTCAGCGCAACGGCTCCGGCAAAGCCCGAATATGGCTTCCAACCGGGGACATCCTGAATCTTCATGACGATCAGGGTGTATCCCAAAATCCCGGCTACGATGCTGGGAAGTCCGGTGAGAACCTCGCTCAAGAACCGGACAGTTGCAGCAAATCGGCCCTTCCCTACTTCAGCCAAGTAGATCCCGGCCAAGACCCCGATGGGGACCCCTATGCCGCTGGCCATCAGGATGATCAGGAGTGAACCGACGATGGCATTGAGATATCCGCCCCCCGGCTGGCCTATGGGCTTTTGGGATTCGGTGAAGAAAGCGGCCGTAAAACCAGGACCACCTTCCTTGACCAGATAAATCATCAAGAAGACCAGTGGGGTCAGAGCCAAAATGCTGCCCACGACGCCCCCAATGTAGGAGCCATAGTGAGACATCTTGCGCCTTGTTTCCCAAGGGACTAACTGTTTGGTGATCTGAAAGGCGATGAAGAGGATCGGAACCGCGATCAGGAGGGTCTTCAACATGTCAACTCACCCCACTCTTTCGTCGCACGCGCTGGACGAGCATCCGGGCGACCATGTTGATGACCATCGTTAGCAAGAAAAGTATAAAGCCGAGTCCGATGAGGGCGGCCTTGAAGTCAGCGTCGGCCTCACCAAAGTTGGTTGCGATCATGCTACTGAGGGTGGCGGCAGGCTTGAAGAGATCCAACGAGATGTTGGCGTTGTTGCCAATCAGCATGGTGACGGCCATGGTTTCGCCGAGGGCGCGGCCCAATCCAAGGATCAACCCGCCGAGAATCCCGCCAATCGCGTACGGAATCTGGACACTCTTGAGGGCTTCGGTACGGGTGGCTCCCATCGCTAGCGCGCCGTCCCGCATCGACTTCGGTACGACGAGAAGCATCTCGCGGGTGACCGCCGCGACGGTGGGGATGATCATAATCCCGAGCACAAACCCCGCCGTGAGCAGCCCAAAGCCGGTGGATTGGGGACTACCAAAGAGTCCGGTCCAGCCGAGCGTATCGTAAAGCTGAGGATAGAGCTGAGTTCTTAGCCACGGGACAAGCTGTTCCACTCCCCACAAGCCATAGATGATGCTGGGAATCGCGGCGAGGAGATCGACGAGGAAGCTCACCGGCTTGTAGAGCCACTTTGGAGCGAGCTCCACAAGAAAAGCGGCGATCACCACCCCGGTCACTCCGCCGACCAAGAGCGCGATCAGCGAGGTTGCGAAGGTGCCCCAGATGAGCGAGAGGGCTCCATATCGGGCTTCGCCGATGTCCCAGTCGCGGCCCGTAAAGAAGTAACTGCCTTGATCTTGGAGGACCTTTCCACTGCCCTGCAGCAACTGCTGGAGGGCGAGCATAACGATGATGAGGACCAGCAGCGCGGCCCCAAAGGTGATGCCCCTAAAGACGAGATCGCCCACCCGTGAACGAGCACGGGCGGACGGACGCGGTTCAGAGTAAGGGGCGATCTTGGCCAAGACGTTAAGAGGCTACCTTGATTGCGGCAAGCTTTTCGGAAACCTTGGTCTTGGTCGACTCGGGAAGCGGAGCGTAGTCGAGGCCCTCGGCCTTCGCTTGTCCTTCACCGACGACAAACTTCAGGGCGTCAACAATTCCCTTGCCAGCGGTGTTCTTGCTCAGGTCGCTGGGGACGAGGGCGAAGACATAGCTGCTGACGGGGTAGCTGGTTGCGCCGGGGGCGTTGACGATGCTGCCTCGGAAGTCCTCAGGAAGTGAGGCGTTCTCGGCCGCAGCGGTGACACCCGAGGGTTCAGGCTTCACAAACTGACCGTCGGCGTTCTTAACACTCGTCAGGCCCAGTCCAGCTTGCTTGGCGAAGCTCAGTTCCACATAGGTGATGGCGCCAGGGGTGTCCTTGGTGGCCTTGCTCACGCCATCCGACTTCTGTTGCTTCTGGACGTCGTTGGGCCAGCTGATCTGCTTATCGGTTCCGAGAGTCCATGCCGCCGGAGCCGCCTTGGAGAGGAAGTCGCTGAAGACGTAGGTCGATCCCGATCCGTCGGCGCGGACGACCACGGTGATGGGAAGATCAGGGAGGGTGACTCCGGCATTTAAGGCCGCGATCTTAGGGTCATTCCAGTTGGTGATCTTGCGCTGGAAGATGTGGGCCAAGACTTCGGCATCAAGCTTGAGATCGGCCACGCCTTCGAGGTTGTAGGCGATGGCAATCGCGCCGAGGACGATCGGCAGGTTCATGACCGCACCCGAAGGTCCAGAAGTCGCCTTACCCATCTCCTCATCGCTCATCGGCGCATCGCTCGCTGCGAAAGGAACGGTGCCATCCAGCAGTCCGCTGATTCCGGCCCCGGAACCGCCACCTTGGTAGTTGATCGTGACTCCGGACTTACCCTTGAACTCTTCGAAGACGTTTTCCAAGAAGGGCTTGACGAAGGTGGAACCCTTAGCGTCGATCGAGGTACTCGCGGGGGCGGCGGAACCTGAGGATCCACCGGCTTCGGCACCTTCTTTTGGCTTGCCGCTACAACCGCTCATGCCGACGGCAAACAGCGCCGCACCGGCAAGGAATCCCAATACTTTCAGAGAGCTTTTCATGTCAGATCACCAGCCCTTGGGCCACCGGCGAGTATACCGGGAGCACCCCGGAGACTCTGTTAAGCGAAGGTTAAGAGAAACCCCCCGGAACGGGTCTTGCAACCCCAAAAACGAGAGGATGGCCCTACGAACGGAAGCGAGCAACCGAACCGCCCGCGGGGCCACCCTCAGAACTGTGATCTTGGTCTACCCTACTTGGACTTGAGCCCCAGGAACCACTCCTTCATCCGGTTGGAGAAGTCCATGTTGAAGGTTCCGTTGGGCCAATTCTTCAGGCTCTCGGCCTCGGTCGGCCAGGCGTTGAAGAGGTGATCCGAGTTCGGAGCCTCCCAGTGGGTGCCCTTACCGGGGTTCGCACGATTGACGATATCGGCAATCAACTTGTGGTCAACCGAGTAGCTGACGAAGTCACTGACCCCGTGAACGGCGAGCACGTGGGCCTTGCAGTCGGCCCACTGCTTGGCGAAGTTGATATCCGCCAATTGAGACCAGAACTTGGCACTCTTGCCATTGAACAGACCACCCGGGAAGAAGGAATCGACCATCGCCGATTGGTCGGGGTAGCTCTTCTTCACGTCTTCCACCGAGCGTCCCTTCAGGATGATCTCGCTCATGATCCGCCCACCGACTCGCACTTGGTCGTCGACAGATTCGAAGCTGGCCCCGCCGAGCGTGGCCTGATAGCGTAGGATGTCGATAATGTATTCGAACCAGGTGCGAGCAGCGGTTCCGAAGACGGCAATGGCCTTGACTGGATTCTCGGCCGAAACCATCGGTCCAAAGGCTCCACCCATGCTGTGGCCAAAGATCAAGATATTGTCCCGATCGACCGTGCCGAGACCTTGGAGCTGCTTGAGGGTTTGCCGATAGATGTCTTGCTCGCTGAGGTAGTCCCACTCGGGATAGGGCTTCCCTTCACTATCCCCGACGCCTGGCTTTTCGACCCGGATCGTGACGAAGTTGCTGTTGGCAAAATCAAAGAGTAGCGGGGCGTTGAGCCTCTGCAGACTGGCCGGTCCTTCCAAAACATAGTCGTAGGAAGCTGGAGCCAAGCCCTGGATGAAGAACATGGCCGGGTGCTTTCCGGGCTTGGTCGGCTCGGTGATAATTGTGCGGAATCGCTCGCCATTGCTGACGACGTGGCTGTAGGTCACCTTGAAGTTCTGGTTGCCCGGATCGCGCGGCTTTTCCATCAAGATCCCCTTGATCTCAAGCGGTTTCCCGTCGCGGATCACTTGGAACTTGACCTCTTTCCCGGAGGGCAGCTCGCGGACAAAGGCCCCGATCTTCTGCGCGCTGACCGATTGACCGTTGATCGAGAGGATGAGGTCCCCGGACTTGATGCCAAGCTTTTCGGCCGTGAGTCCCGGAACCGCAGCCCCTGCGACCAGCCCCTCGCCGGACTTAAGTCCATGCTTCTCGGCCGCCTCGGCCGGAGCGGGCGAGAAAGAGAGGCCAAGTGCTCCGCGTCGGGGTAGAGGATCCGACGCGAAGAGCACCTGGCTAGACTGAAGAATGAGGACGAGTGTGAAAAATCGTTTCATAGCGGCTATTATTACAAATTGTAATATCCGAATGCTCGGCTATTCTGTTCCTGAATCTTCAGCTTTATGCCCAAGCGAAAATCTTCCCGCCCCCTGAGCACGATCGAACAGACCGTGCTTGGCCTTGCCTATCTCAAGGGTCCCTGCACGATCTACGTGATCATGAAGGACCTCTCGACCTCGGCCAGCACCTATCATAAGTCGCGAGCAGGGACGGCGTACTCGGTGGCGCATCGGCTCGTCCAGCAGGGGCTACTTACAGAAGATGAAGAGGGTCAAGTCCAGATTTCGGAGTCGGGACTCGAGACCTTAAGGGCCTGGATCGGCCCCCCGATCTCGCTCTCGGATGTCTCCTACTCGGTGGATCTCGTTCGGCTGAGGGTGTTCTTCTTCGATGCTCTTCCGGACGAACTGAGAATCCCCTTCATCGAACACGCGATCAAGGGCCTGGAGCAGTTTTCGACTCGACTGGAGTCGTTGCTGGAAGAACAGGAAGCGGAGGGGGCCTACTTTGGCGTCCTTGCCGCCGCGTCGATTCTGGTGGAAACCCGGTCGCGGATCCGGTGGCTCAACATGGTCCGAGAGTGGATCGAGCATCCTCAGGCTGGGGACTGGGCCACCAGAATCCTCGCCCGAATCCGCGCCGAGGAGTGGTAAGCACGCCTGGGACTATTGCAGCTTGACAAGCCGGGTCTCAATCTCGGTCCGTACCTGGGTGGCGAGGGCCTGGAGTTCGCTCTTCGGGCGGGTCACTTCAAACGACTCGAGCGTCTTGCGGTTGAGCTCCGAATCGAACCTCTGCAGCGCCACGCGGACAGTGAGCTGATCCTTCTCGATCCGGTAGGTTCCGCTGACCCGGAAGACCCGTGGATGCTTGCTGATATCGGTCCATAGCTTAAACACTGGGCTTTCGCTAAGGTTCTTCTGGAGCACCGGCTCGAGTCCGGCCGGATCTTCTTCGTCTTGGTCAAAGGAGCCGAAGATCACGATCGGCTTAGGTGGACGAAGACCGAGCGCCCCCCGGGCTTCCGCATTGACAACCCCGACATCGAAGCTCTGAACCGACCGCGAACGGCGAAACTCGGGGCGCTGGACGCCGGCGATCCCGACCTCGTTCTTGAGCGACTCCACCCGCCCGGCGGCATAGCTCAGCCAGCGCTCGACATCGACAAAGAGGTCACTGCCCGAGCCCTCTCGGAGCCCGTTGCGCGAGACGTTGTCGATCGCTTCGAGGAGAGAGTAAGTCAAAAGTCCGTGATCGACGTTGCTACTTTCGTAGCTGAGCTGATCCGCCGCACTCCCCGCGAGCAACCAGACCCCGGTGGCGTCCTTGATTCCCTCATAGGCGCGAGCGTAGTCGGCGCCGACGCTCCGGTCGCTCTGGAGAAGCGACTCAGCCGCGGCCCCACTGTGGCAGGTATCAAGGATGACCACCTGCTTGCTGGCCGGCAGAGCGGTGAGCCGGGCCTTAAGGTCATCGGCGCTCAGCGCCGAAACCCCGATCATGGCCGGGGTGACCTCACCAGGATCGGCATCGCTCGTCAGGAAGAAGTATCCGGCCTGTTCGCCGATCCGGCTCGTGCCATGGCCGGCCAAATAGAGCAGGATGATGTCGCTGCTCGTGGCCTTCTTTTGCACAGAATCAAACCAGGCCATGATGTTGGCGCGGGTCGGATGGGCGGCTCCTTCGGCGGTGCTGAGCTGGTCTACCTGGACCCGGCCGGGCAGAAGGCGTTCTCCGACCGTCTTGAGAGCCCGAGCCATCGCCGCGGCATCGGTCGGGGGTGCCTTGAGGTCCCTTCGGTCTCCGACGTAATCTCCGACGCCTACCACAAGGGCAAAGAGGTTGACGTCCGGAGCCTTGAGGGTCTCGGGGACTCCGGTGTCGATGGCGACGGGGCGGCTAACGAGGGTCCCGGCCGCGTTGCTCACGGTGAGTTCCCAGAGGTTGCCTTGTCCCTCGGGCAGCCGAGAGGCTGGGAGCAAGAACGACTGGTAGTCCTCGGTGTTGATGAGGAAGAAGTCCTTACCCGTTTCGCTGAAGATCTCCTTCCCATTCAGCTTGAGGGCGGCTCGGCCAATTCCCCCGCCATCACGCGGCCGGATCGTCACCTCTAAGATGCTCGGTCGGCGAGCATTGCGCACCATCTGGACCTCGGGATAGAGCTTGAGTTGGTCCAGCGAGGGTAGGGCACGGCTAGGAGATGGGTCGATCCCCATCAACTTGGCAAACAGCCCAGGTTCATAGCTAATCGGCTTGAACTGGCTCACGTCGATCGCTTCGAGCCCCCCAGTCCACTCGTACACGTAGGTTGCGCCGAGGACGTTGCTCGGGTCGCTCGCGTCGTATCGTCCGTCAACATCGCTGACCAGGAAGGTGCCATCGCGCATGAAGACCACTGATCCCAGGCGCTTGAGGCGCCCGTTGACGGGTACCGAATCCCAGATCACGAGGCCATCCACGCTGTCGGAGGTCAAGATCCGAGTGCCGTCGAGCGAGTAGCGGGCGTCGGTGATGTACCCGCTAGTCTGGATCGACGCCAAGAGCTTGACGTTCTCAAAGTCGTAGACCCGCAGAAAATTGCCGAACTTGTTGAACGAGAGTCCGGCGTCGTAGCCCGTGAGCTGGAGGACGTGCTTTTCCTTCGGGTGGACCCAGCGCTCGGGGTTGTTCCAGGCTCGGTTCGTTGTCTCAACGCTCAGGATTTGCTCGCCGGTATCGGCCTTGTGAAGGATGAATTTCTCGGCTTCGGCGCGGATGAAGAGCTTGTGGCCTTCGTGGAAAAAGCCGGATTGCGTGAACTCAGGATCTGGAATCTCCCAGTTCTTCGCCCCGTCGGAGATTCGGTACGAGACAAATCCCGTCGCTCCCTGGACCACCACGCTTTGCCCGTCCGCATGCCAGGTGTAGGCGTCGGTCGGCGCCTGTTCACCAGGAAGCTCGGTGATGGTCTTGCCGGTGATGGCATCCCAGATCCGGGTTTTGCGCCGGTCCACGTCATAAGAAAGGATCCGGGTTCCGTTTGGCTCCGGATGATCCTGGCGGTGTTCGCCAGGCGGGCGCTGGTGACGGGCAATCGTGGCGGCCGACTCGAGATCGATGACCTCAACCAGTCCCGTTTTGGAAGTGACGAGCGCAAACTGGTCGCGAGGAGTCCAGACAAGGGTTTGATACTCCTCCATCGTCACGACGATCCGACGCCCTGGCTTGCCAGTTTTGGTGTTAAAGAGCGTGATGCTGGAGGTCGAGTCATCGATCTCCATCCGGTAGAGCCCGCTGGGCGAAAAGATCGGCAGGTCCAACATCGGCAGGATCTTTTGCTCCTGGACGTTGCGAGGTGAGAACATCAGGTAGCGGCTCGTGACTCCGAAGACTCCTCGCTCTTCGAGCCGAAGCATCAGGTCGCCGGTCGCAGTCATCTGGTCGATTCGTCCAATCGTCGTGGCCGGGTTGAGCCGTTCGGTGCGGATGACTTCGCTCCCGAGTTCGTGCCGGCGGAGGGCGCCGTCCATATATCCGAGCCAAAAGGCATCGCCCTTGCCGCTGAACTCACCCGCAGTCGGAAATGAGTCCGGGACCCGCTTGAACGTGACTTCCGCCTGGGCTTCGATGTCATAGATCCGGAGCGGTTGGCCCTGGGTCTCTTCGACGGCATAGGCCGCGATCTTGGTGGCGTCACGAGTCTTGCGGATCTCCCTCACCGGAGCCGTATAGAGCTTTATCTCACGGAGCGGGAGCCCTGATTTGGGGTCGAACAGCACTATCGTTCCGTCGGCCCGGCAAGTAAGGATCTTGTCGGAGGCTCGGCCGACGAACAGTGCGGCCATGAGGGTATTGGGATAGGTTCCCTTTTCGCCGATTACGTGTTCAAATCGGTGCTGGACCTTTGCCGTCGCGGCGTCATAGACTTCCGCCTGCCCACCGATCCCCGTCGCGAGGACTTGGGTTCCGCCGGGGTTGATCTCGATCCAGTTGATGGGAGACTCGGACGGCTCGGAGGTCGCGGCCTCCTTGGGGTCGCTGAGCTTACGGACCTGGATGCGCCGGTCATCGCCGGCGCTCACAAAGAATTGATTGTCGCGGGCGAACTCCAAATCGCGGACACGCGCCCCATGTTCGCCTACTTTTTTGAGTTCCAGGTCTTTTCCGACCGCACCGTAGTAGACCCCGCCCAAGTAGGTTCCGACGGCCATCCACTTTCCATCGTGGGAGACGGCGTGGGCGGTGAAGAAGTCGCCTTCGGGCAACGCCGATCGACCCAAGAATCGGGCCCGTTGGGCGTCCCAGAGAGAGATCTGGAGATAGCTGCGGCTAACGATCCACCGGCCATCGGGAGAGAACGTGGCGCTCTGGATCGGGTCTTCGTGGCGACCGAGGTTGGCAAGAACCCGAAGGGTCGCGGTGTCCCAGAGCTTCGGGGCAAAACCCCGATCGTGAGTGAGTAGCCGGGTGCCGTCAGCCGACTCTTGGATGTCTTCCAGGCGCTCGTCGCTGACGATGGGGACGAGCCGAAGCGCGGCGTCGTCGAACTCGTCCTCTTGAGCAAAACCCGCCGTCGCCGAGGTCATGGCGAGCAGAACCAGCACGGCAAGCCGGACCCAAACGGGACCACGATGGTTCGCTGGCTCGCACCCTTGGCGACGACGCGCGGACATCAGGATTTAGCCGAGGAGGATCGGCTTAGCCGCTCGGTCGGCCACAGATTCAAACGTTGGCGACTGATCGAACTTCTTGTCCACTCCCTCGGCGGCCATCTTCTTGTTCAGCTCGTCCAAGAAGAGGTTCATCTCGATATAGATGTCCTTGATCGCCATTTTGCTATCGTAGTTGAGGCAATCGACGAGGAGCATCGTGAAGAGTCCGTGGGCGGGGACGTCGGGGATCCCCGAGATATCCAGGGTCGGCTTATCTTCCTTACCAGCAAAGAGGAAGGCCGAGGTTGCGGTGGGCTCTTGGGACTTCGGCTTGAGGAGCCATCCCTTGTTCTTGCTCTTGCTGAAGACGTCAGCCGTTCGAGCCGCAGACTTGGGTTTGAGAGTGCCGAGGCTCTTCGTTCGGGTCGAGATCTTTCCATCGACGTCGCGCGACATGCCGCCGCTAAAGCAGCTGTCGAAGATAAACGTGCAATTGACGCCGTTCAGGGTGAACATCTTGGCGAGTTCGTTAAACAGGTCCCCCGGAACGACGATATCGTCGGCAAGGACGATGACCTCTTCCTTTCCATCCGGCTCGGACTTGTCCTCAACTTGGCCTCCGTGTCCCGAGAACGTGAAGACGAATTGATCTCCCGGCTTGACGGTGTCGAGAACCTTGGTCAGGGCGGCCAAGAACCCTTTGCTACTAGCGGCTTGGTCGGTCAAGAGCTGGACATTGGTCGACTTCACGCCAAACTTGCCGGTCAGGATGTCGCGCATCGCCGTCGCGTCATTGACAGCACCTTTGAGGTCGGGATCGCCCTGCACGCCGGTGACCTGGGCCTTTTCGGGATAGTCGTTAATCCCCACGCAAACGGCGTAAGTTTCGGCATGAACCGCGGAGGCGACTAGCGCAAGTCCAAGAAGGGCGGCCATTCGGCTTTTTGAGAGATTGTTGTTCAGTTGCATTGATGGAATGAACTCCAGCCATACGACGGACGAGCCGTCGAAAAGGTACTGAAAGTGATTTTCGGAAGGTCATTTGTCCTTCTCTACAGATTCAACTACGGGAAAAGATCTAGCACTAAAAACAGGTCCCAAGTTCGCCGATAACTTCCTTGGACCCCCGATTGGTGACGATGCTCAATCTCGATCAACTCGCAAAAGTAGCCTTTGTTTTTGATGGCCACGGACAAGTCGTGCACGCTAATCCGGCGGCTTCGACCCGCTTTGGCACCGATCTCTCGGCGGCGCCATATGGCGAGCTATCGGTGATCGCCCACAGTTTGAAATCTGGCACGGCATCGGAACTTCAACGATTGGTCCACGTTGGCAATACGCCCTTCGTTCAGAGCTTTACTTGGGACCCCAACAGTGACCTCGGTTGTTGTTTGGCCTTGGATATTTCTCTCTGGCATAAGGACGAACAGGGGTTCCCTGATTTAAATCCCAATCCCGTTATTGAGTTCAACTTGAACGGCGGAATCCGTTATCAAAACCCAGCCGCCCGCGCCACCTTTCTCGGTATCGAGACCGCAACCTTTCATCACGCCGTCTTCCATGGGCTCGATTGGTCTAGGCTACTCAATCCTGAAGGATCCGGAGCCTCACTGTTGCACGATGGCCAATTCAACGATCGAAACTACCTGATTGCAATCTCCCGGCCCGAGGGCCTGGATCTGATCCGGATCTATGCCATTGACGTCACCGACAAAACCCGGGTGGAGTATGAACTCGAAGAATCCAAAATCGAGGTCATCTACCGTCTAGCTAGAGCGGCTGAACTCCGCGATGACGAAACCGGCGACCACGTCGTCCGGATGAGCGAGTACACCGCAATCCTAGCTCGAATGCTGGGATGGACCACCGACGAAATCGACGCCATCCGCCGGGCGAGCACTCTGCATGATATCGGCAAGATCGGTGTCCCCGACGCCATTCTTCAGAAAGATTCAACTCTCACCGAAGAGGAGTTCGAGGTCATCAAGACCCACACCGTCTTGGGCGGAAAGCTTCTCAGCGGCACCCGTGACCCGGTGCTCCAGATGGCCCAGCGGATCGCCCTCACTCACCACGAACGCTGGGACGGCCGAGGGTATCCGAACGGTCTGAAGGGCGAAGAGATCCCGATCGAGGGCCGGATCTGCGCGGTCGCCGACGTCTTTGACGCCCTCACCACCGAGCGACGCTACAAGGCCGCCTGGACTGTGGACGAATCTATCGAAGAGATCCGCCGCAACTCGGGAGTCCAGTTCGACCCCGCCGTGGTGAACGCTCTCATCGAGGGAATTGAGGAGATCCTTGCCGCCAAGGAGCTCCTTCAGCGCATCCCGACGAACCTCAAGCCCCGGCAAGTGGCCTAGCGCTACCGCTCAAGATCACATCGGCCACGGCGTAGCTGCGCCGGATATCTTGGAGGCAAACCTTCACCCGGTTGCCCAAGTATTTGTCCCCATCGATCAGCTCCACATAGTAGCCGAGGTCCGTCCAACCGACCACCTTCGTCGCAGCATCGAGATTCGAAGACCGGACGTTGCATTCCATCACCTGAGCGCGTCGCAGACCCATGTGGGCGGCGTCGAACTCTTGGATCGTGCCGCTCGTGATCTCGTATTCATCGAACTGGAAGTCGAAGTTGGCGCGAACATAGAGCGCGCGGTTCAGATCGTGTTCCAGGTCCTCGACACTCTCTCCGTCGGCTCCGATCAGAGTTTCGACCACGGCGGGGTGGCATTCGATAAAGAAGGCGTTGCCGGCCTCATTCAGGCGGCGGCGGATGTCTCGCTCGATCCAAAGAGAGACGGTCTCTTGGGAGGGGATTCTTCCCCGCCCTTCGCAGGTAGGACAGACGTCGCTGATGGCCTCGGTGACTGATTCGCCGGTTCGCTTGCGGGTGATCTCGATCAGTCCAAGTGAGCTGATTTTGCCGACTCGGGTTCGGGCCCGGTCGCGCTCCAGCTTCTTGGTGAAGTGGTCCATCAGCTTCTTCTTGTCCTCGTTCGACTCCATATCGATGAAGTCGATAACGATGATTCCGCCCATATCGCGGAGGCGGAGCTGACGACAGACCTCATCCGCGGCTTCGAGGTTGGCCTTGAGAATGGTCTCGTTGAGCGAAGTCGAACCAACCATCTTTCCGGTGTTGATGTCGATCGCAGTGAGGGCCTCCATCTCGTCGACGACCAGGTAAGCCCCGGACTTGAGGACGACCTTGTGGTTGAGCAACCGGTCGATATCTTTTTCGATTTCGTACTGGTCAAACACCGGACGCTCGCGGTCATAAAGTTCGATCTTGTCGACCAATTGGGGAGCCACGACCTTGGCGACAAGGTTGACTTTCTCGTACTCGTCGGGATCGTCGATCACGAGGCGGTCGATTTCGTCACCGAAGATGTCGCGAATGGTTCGGTAGAGCAGGGTTTGGTCGCGGTGAACGCAGGCCGGGGCCTTCAGCCGTTTTGCGGCCTGCAAAACCTGACCCCAGAGTTGCTGAAGAAAGACCACGTCGGCGTGGAGCTCGCTGCTGGTGCGCTGTTCGCACTCTGTGCGAAGGATCAGGCCGAACCCGTCGGGCAAGATGGCGTCACCAACTTTGCGCAATCGCTCCCGCTCGCTCCGGTCTTCAATCTTGCGCGAGACCCCGACATGGGAGCCCTCGGGCATGAGGACGACATAGCGCCCGGGCAAGGCGATCCGGGTCGTGACCCGGGCTCCCTTGGTTCCTCGGGGCCCTTTGGTGACCTGAACCATGATCTCCTGACCGGGGCGGAGAAGGTCCTTGATCTTTCGGCGGCGGAGTTCGCTGCGCTTGATGCTGGCCGGGCTGTTGTCGTGGCCGCCCTCTTCGGGGAGGATGTCGGCGACATAGAGGAACGCGTTGCGCTCCAGCCCAATGTCGACAAAAGCGGCATCCATTCCAGGGAGGACGTTTTGGACGATGCCCTTAAAGATGCTCCCGACGACTCGCTCCTCGCGCTCGACGCGATATTCTTGGAGCTTGCCGTCTTCGAGCATCGCGATTCGTGTTTCGCGGGGGCTGCAGTTGACGATGATTTCGGTTTGAAACTTTTGCGCGGGCTTGCTGCTGCCTTGGCTGCTGCTGTTGCTCCGCGACTTGGAAAAACTGTTCTTTTTTCTCAAAGCGCGCCTCGATTTAGCGGTCGATGGAGTCGCCGCGCGGGTGGCTTCGCTGTTTTCCGATTCGGTCAATGGGAAATCAGCGGGGCTCCTAGCGTCTCCGTTGTGGTTAGTTTACCAGGATGGAAGATTAATCCGAGCTCTTCGGCAGATAGCTCGACCGACCCGGAGCGCGGAGCTCCAGCTCCGCGCTCCATTTGAGAAGCCGCTTGGTCTTCCGTAGACAGAGCATCGCTACGACCTAACTCGCCATCGCCCCGGAGTGGACCCCCGGGGCACAAGCAGAGTTGGAACCCCGCGCTCCAAACTTCGAGAAACATGGTGTACCATCTTATTGCGCTCAGGGCGCATCCTGGCCTGCGGGAAGGGTTGAACCCACCTGAACTCAAGACAAAAACAACCTGATCAACCGAACCGGTCCGATCGGCAGGCCGCGGACGAACCCAAAAGGTCCGGCTGATGACAAACAACAACCTTCCCGAAACCGCCAATCTGGAGCACCTCCGCTCCCAGGCAAAAGACCTCCTCCGCGAGGCACGACGCACCAACCCCGAGGCTCGGCTCCACCAGGCCCAGCATCAACTCGCCCAATCCTACGGATTCGAATCGTGGCCGAAGCTGGTTCACGCCGTCCAAGAAGCCCAAATCGCGCGGGCGACCGACGACGAAGCGATCCGGATCCTAGAGAACGCGATCCTCGATGCCAAGGCAGCTCGACGAGTTTGGGAAAAGCGGCCCGAGTTGGTCCAAAGATCCCAGATCGCCCAGCTTCTCACGCTCAGCAATCTCGTCGAACCAATCGGGGCACCCTACCCCGCCATCGCCTACGTCGCCTTCTCGCCGTTCGGGCGAGAGAATAAACCTCGGTACCGCGAGATGCTGGCCGAGTTCATCCGCCGAGGCACCGATCCCAGCACCCAAATCTTGATCCCCGAGTGGGATTCTCATCCCCTCTCGATCCTCTTTGCCGCCGTCGCGGTCGGCGAGGATCCAGAGTCGGTGCGCATGCTGCTGGAAGCCGGAGCCAATCCGGACGACAACGAGTCGCTCTACCACGCGGCCGAACACAAGCGGCACGAGTCCCTCCGCCTCCTCCTGCAGCACGGCGCCACGGTGAAAGGGACAAACGCCCTGCTCCGGGTTTTGGACTTCGATGACCCTGAGGGTCTTGAGATCCTGCTGCCCTACGTCCAAGATCTTCGCGAAGGGAATCCGCTGGTCCACGCGATCCGCCGCGGTCGGGGCCTCGCTACCCTTCAGCGATTGATCGAGGCCGGAGCCGACCCCAACAGCCCCGGAGTCGATGGAGTGATCCCCGCTCAGCTAGCCCACGAAAGGAACCTGGGAACGATCGGGACTTACCAATCAACCGAAGCCGATCAGCTTTTGGCCGCTTGTTGGCGGGGTGACATCGAGCGAGCTTCCGCACTGCAGGAGCACTACTCTGGCCTCTCGGCCAAGAGGAAACGGGCCTTCACCGACGCTTGCTGGTTAGGTCGAGCCGAGGCAATCCCCGCCTTTATGGCCGGAGGGTTCTCGATCACCGAGCGTGATGACTCGAACGGGACCCCGCTCCACTGCGCTTGCTTTGCCGGGCACCCCGAGGTTGTGCGGGCACTCTTGGCCTTCGATCCTCCCCTGGAGGATACTCAAGATAAGTATCAAGCGATCCCGATTCAGTGGGCGATGCATGCCTCCCAGTTCTCCGAGGGGGACGGGTGGCTGGCCTGTGTGGACCTGCTGATCGAGGCCGGGTCGCCTCCGCCGGTGCGGCTCTTTGGGAGTGACGCAGTACAAGATCGAGTGTTGCAGCGCTGGCCAGACCTAGCTTAGGTCCCGGAGGATGCACCCGGTTGGCCGCGTCCAGCGTAGATAATGGGAACCCGTGCAACCAGGAACCCCTCCATCCAATAAGCGACCCAAGAAGAGACGCGGATTCTTGGGTTGCCTCACTCGCCTGATCGTCGTGGGCGTCGGCGGCTTCAGCCTCTTCTACTGGTGGCAGCCCTGGGAATTCGATTGGCAAGAGCGCCCCGCGCCGAAGTCGAACCCAGCCTTTGATCTCACAAGTCTGAGCTTGTTTTCGCCCGAACGTAAAGTCCTGATCGTGACGGCCCATCCCGACGACACCGAGTTCTACATCGCGGGCACGCTGCTCAGGATGAAGGACGCAGGGGTTCAGAGCAAGCTCGTTGTCACCACCGATGGCGACAAGGGCTACTACCCGTTTGAAGATGCAGCCAGAAATCGGCGCATCCGCCAGGCGGAGCAGAGAGAAGCGACCACCGCCTGGGGCGGGTCGGACACGATCTTTCTCGGTTTCCCCGATGGGCAATTGACGACGAGCGAGCCCCTGATTCGGGCGATCCAACGGGAGATCGAGATCTATCTGCCGGATGTCCTGATGCTCTTCGACGCGGATCCCCCGCCCCGGGCGAGCCATGCCGATCATCGTCGGACCGGCGAGGCCACCGAGATCGCGGCGAAGCGCTCGGGATTCCCGCTCACCCTGATGCGATTCAGCACGATGCACGGAAACGCCTTCATCGATGTCACCCAGAAATGGGACCAGAGATGGGATCTTTTGGCGATCCACAAGAGCCAGTTCACCGACCTCGCGATGGGCCGCGTTCGGGGGATCATCGTCGGATCGGCAACGACCGCCGGAAAGCGAATCGGAGTCGAGTATGCCGAGCCCTTCCGGGTGACGACCCTACCGGGGGTTAGGAGGGCGGATCCGGCTCCGAGTCTCCCGACTCCGGAGACCCCGACCCCACCAAGTTCGGAAGAGGCTCCGAAGACCCCGCCCGAGGGTGGGCCTGATTCACAGTATCTTTGAGGCGCTCGATACTGATGTGGGTGTAGATTTGGGTGGTGGCGAGACTCTCATGTCCGAGTAACTGCTGAACCGTCTTGAGGTCGGCTCCGCCATCCAACAGGTGAGTGGCAAAGGTGTGGCGAAGGGTGTGGGGCGAGACGTCGGTCGGCAATCCGGCTAGCTTGGCCCATCGCTTCAGCACGTTTTGAACCGTCCGTGTGGTGAGCCTCCCTCCGTGCTGATTGGTGAAGAGCGCCATCCCGGACTTTGCCGGCACCCTTTCTTGATCAAGATATGCTCGGACAGCGGTGGCCGTCGCGACAGGAAAGAGAGCAATGCGGTCTTTGTTTCCCTTGCCCCGGACCCGGACCATCCGCTGATCGAGATCCACATTTCCCACGTCGAGCGACACCACCTCGCTCGCTCGCAACCCGGCACCATAAAGCATCTCAAGCAGGGCGTGATCGCGGAGGGGAGTGGCGATGTTGGGCTCTTGATCCAGCAACTGAGTCGCGTCCCCTTGGCTCAGTGCCTTGGGCAGAGGCTTGCGGCGGATGGGCGACATCAGGTTGGCGGCCGGATCCCCATCTAGCAGCCCGATCTGGCGCAGATAGCGAAAGAAGGTGCGGAGCGCACTGAGCTTTCGGGCTCGGGTCACAGGATTGGGGGCGTGCTCCCGCAAGTACTTTTGGAGCTCGGATTCGGTCCAGGCCGGGCTCTCGCCCACCGATTGAACGAGTTGGGTGAGATCGATTCGGTAGTTTCGAACGGTGTGAGGAGACCGGGTGCTGGCGATCGCCCTCAGGAAGTTTTCGACATGGCCGGTCAGCACTTCTCCGCCCCCTCTCTGAGGACCCGGACCTCGCCAACCCGTTCGGTCACGCGCTTTTTGTCGAGATACTCCAAGATGGGGATCGCGTACTTTCGACTGGTTTCGAATCGGTCCCGGAATTCGGCGGGCGTGAACCCCTTCGCTCCCCAAGCTCTCAATTCCCCAATCACCTTCTGCAAAGTCGGGGTCGGCAAAATGATCTCGGGCGAGATGTGGATCGCACGACCTCCTTGCACGGCCAGGTTGAGGATCTCGGTGACGGCTTGGTGGGGGAGATTGAGCGCGAGGGCAATCTTCTTGGGTTCTTGGACGTTGACCCCTTGGCTCAGCAATTCATCCTCCACCCGCTTCCAGAGGGCCTCTTGCTTCGGGGTCAGACGAACCTCGAACGAGGCGTCGGCGATTCCCGCTCCTTGCAAGCGGATTTTCCCCTCTTCGGCGAGTCGAGCAAGCCAGCGCTCCAGCGGCTTCTGCTCGAGCGGGATTTTGGCCAACTCTAGGACCTTATCCCGCGGGAGCCAAGCGCGGTCGGGAAACTTGCCGTGGAGTTCCAAAAGCACCCGGCTGAGTTCTTCGGCCAGAGACCGATGCTGATCGGGCACCATCCACCACCCGGCGAATCCGAGGAGCTGTCCAGATCGCTTCTTTCTTTCAAGAGGGTCGCCAAGTTGCTGGGGAGTCTGGCCCAAGAGTTGGCAGAGACGATCCGTTGGGAGCCCATGGGGGGTCGCCAGGACTGCGGCTGAGATCGGGTCCGCGACTGGACTCGCGGCCGCCGTCGGGGTTTGGCCGAACGGGTCGATGATCACGCCGCCGCCCAGAAGGTCGGGCGGGCTATAGCGCCGCAGGATCAGGCGCTGACCTTGGGCAGCCGCGGCGGGTCGCTCGAGTCGGAGTTCGACGTTTTGGGCTAGGGCATTCCGCCGTTCGGGGGCAGAGTCCCCCGGTTCCCGGGGGACGAGGGCTTGGCTGTGGGCCCGGACGGCGGGCGATTCCGAGAGGCGCACACGGGCCATCACCTCATCGCTCCCCAGAGAAATCCGGACCCGGGATCCAGGCTTGGGAACCTCTAGCCAGTCGACTTCAACTCGGATCCTCTCCGTCGCAAAGACCGTTCCGGGGGTACCCATGAGGGTCCCTCGGTCAAGTTGCTCGCGATCGATTCCAGCCAGGTTGATCGCAACGCGCATCCCTCTCTGGGCGGTCTCAAGGTTCTCGCCGTGGGATTGCAGACTCCGAACTTTCGACCGCAAGCCCATCGGTTGGATTTCGATGGGATCGCCAACCGAAACTTGACCCCGCGCGAGGGTCCCGGTGACCACGAGCCCATGCCCTTTGGCGCTAAAGATGCGGTCCACGGGAAGAAGCCAGTTCGGCTCCAGAGTCCGCTCCTCCCCAGCCAGGGCCTCGCCAAGCGCGCCGCGAACCTCGTCGATTCCCTCCCCCCGCGGGGCGCAGACGGGGACCACCTGAGCCTGGGAATATCCGCTTTGATCCAGCCATTCTCGGATCATCGTTCGAGCGAGTTCAAGATCACTGGCCCGGTCGGCAAACGTGAGCGCGACCACCAAACGCTCGACACTCAGCAGGCGCAGGATCGCGAGGTGCTCTTCGGTTTGGGGCATCACCAGCGAGTCGGCGGCCACGCAGAGCAACGCGACATCGGTGCCGAGGGCTCCGACGAGCATATTGTGGAGAAACTTGGCGTGTCCGGGGACATCGACCACGCTGACCCGCCCGACTCCTGGCAGATCCAGAGGAGCAAACCCGAGATCGATCGTCATCCCGCGCTCTTTTTCGGCCGGAAGCCGGTCGGTATCGACCCCGGTTAGGGCTTGGACCAACGTGGTTTTGCCATGGTCCACGTGCCCAGCGAGTCCGATAAGGCGCGCCATAGGGGACCCCTAGAGGGAAATTGGATGGAAAACCTGCATCTCGAGTTCTCCATCTCGGCAGATCCAGAGTTCGAACTGGCGGATGCAGCATGCGGCCCCGATCTCGCCCTCCTTGCTCAGAGCGAAGACGACACTTGGGAGCTTCTTATCGTGGGGCTGGCGGCGCATCATGTGCCGGATCGTTTCCTCGCAAGCTTCCTGCGGACCGAGTCCCCGACGCATTGCATCGACGGTGCGGAAGGACGCGACGGCTCGCCACAGAGCTTCTCCGTTTCCTGTCGCTCCAGCGGCACCGACTTCGTCGTCGGCATAGATTCCAGCCCCGATGATCGGCGAATCACCAACCCGGCCGGGTTGCTTGAACGGCAATCCGCTAGTGGAACTGGCGGCGACCAAGTGGGGTCCGGGTTCCAGGGCGAGCATGGTCACCGTGTCCCCTAGCTTATCAGTACTAGCGTGCACGTACTCGGCGATTTCGGGCTGCTGTTCTTGCCACAATCGGTAGCGCTCCTCGCTATGTGGGGTCGTGAGGTCCTGGGGCTCGAAGCCGTGCTGGATCGCGAATCGGCGAGCTTGTTCCCCGGCAAGCAAGANNCGAGCCGGGCCACCGAGATCACGGGGAGGATGTCTTGGACGGCACAAACAGCCCCGGCCCTTAGTTCGCGACCCTCCATCATGCTCGCGTCAAGTTCGAGAACGCCTTCGGAGTTGGGAACCGACCCGCGGCCGATTGCGATCAAGTCGGGGTCTTCTTCGGCGGCGGCAAGCCCTCGTTCAAGGGTCGTGAGGAGGTCCGCGCCGGTGCGTCGGGCCTCGTAGGCGGCTCGAATTGCGACCTCGCCGGGCCGTTGCCAAGTGGAAAGAATTGTCGTGGACATGGGACCTATTCGCGTCGGGTTGCTTGCTTAGGCCCGAACAATCCTAGATTGTTTTCCGGCTCAATAAGCAATAAGAATTTCTGCAAAAGTTGTTGCGCTTGGGTTTCGAAGTGGAAAGACCCGTCGATGTCACCCTGCCAAATCGACTCCACGACCCACTCGGGTACTGGTAAGAATACGATCCTCTCAGGGCTAGTAAGTTTTACAGGAAGAATGACGGTATTGCCCTTTCCATCGCTGTAGAGAAACTCCAGTTGGATTTCGGTGGGGGAGAAGCTGGCCGACCCGATTTGAACCGGGCCGAGCTTGCGGCCATCCTCGATTCGGCGTGAATCGAACTCACCGATGCTAGGAATTTTACCTGCTTGCAACTCGGAAAAAATTTCGCGCTTGGTCTTTGCCACGAACTCTGACAGCGTCATCTTAGTGATTTTACTAGGATCTTGAAACAGATTGCTTAGGAGTTAAGAACCTAGTAAAAACGCCATACTTCGTTACTAGCTAGTATTTCTGATAGCAAACACTTTGGCATGGTTGTTGAATAAGACCCTCGATGCGAGAGTCAGGATGACACGCTCCACCCGGGGCCTCGCAAACCGCTCTTCAGGCAACTGGGGCGGCGATCACGGAGGATAACAAGAATGTTTCGAATCAATACCAACACCCTGGCAATGAACGCCCTGCGCAATCTGGGCGAAACCGGAAAGGCGACCTCGATCGCCATGACCCGTCTCTCGACTGGTCTTCGGATCAACTCGGCCGCCGACGATCCTGCCGGTCTCCAGATTTCGGAAGGGTTCCGAACCCAGCTGAAGTCGATCGACCAGGCTCTTCGGAACAACCAGGATGCCCAGAACTACGCCAAGACCGCTGAAGGCGCCTTGAGCGAAGTCAACTCGCTTCTTACTCAGGCTCGATCGCTGGCCCTTGCGAACAGCAACGACGCAACCCTGAGTACCGACCAAAAGCAAGCGAACCAGACCCAGCTTCAATCGATCATGGCTTCCATCGACCGGATTGCGCAGCAAACGCAATATGGTTCCAAGAAGCTCCTTGACGGAAGCGCGGGCGTTACCACCGCGATCATCGATCGATCCATCCTGGAATCGGTTTCGATGGGTGGGACTTTTGGTACCGCTGCTTCCAACCGCTCGGTCAACGCGAACGGTAACGTCAACATTCAGGTCACCACGGCTGCGGTGAAGGCTTCGACCACCGGGATGGCCGTTGCCGACGCAACTGCTAACGTGGGCGTTGAAGGGCAATTGAGCATCAACAACGTCACCTTTAACGTTGCGAGCAACACCTCGTGGCAGAGCTTGATCGATAACATCAACTCGCGCTCCTCGGATACGGGTGTCCGGGCTGCGGTCACGGGTGGTAACTTGGTCTTCACCGCGACCAACTTCGGAACCTCGTCGAACTCGATTCAGATCACCAACAGTGTGGCAAACCTTGGTTTTGCGGCCGTTGGCTCGCGAACTCTCAACACCACCACGGCGGGCGTTGACGCAGTCGCCACGATCTCCTATGGAAGTACGACGATCACCGGTCGAACGGCCCAAGCCACTGACGGGCGAACGTTCCGGGACGACTTTGGAAACGTGTTCAAGCTAACCGAATCGGCCGCTGATGGCACGCTCGCCGCAACCAACGTGGCTAACGTCACCGCTGGTTCGGCCAACTTCCAGATCGGTGCCAACTCGGGCCAAACGACCAGTCTGTCGCTCAATAACATGAGCTCGACCACGCTGGGTACCAACGGCCTCGACATCACCACTGCATCGGGTGTCACCTCGGCTCTCTCCGCCATCGACACGGCTATCAACAACGTCTCGGTTCAACGAGGGAACATCGGTAACTTCGTCCGCAATACGCTGGAATCGAGCTTCCGATCGCTTGGTGTCGCAAAGGAAAACCTGAGCGCCGCTAATTCGACGATCCGAGACGCGGACATGAGCGAAGAAATGACCAACTTTACGAAGTTGCAGATTCTTCAACAGTCGGGTCTCTCGATGCTCGCTCAAGCCAACTCCAGCAGCCAGGCCGTTCTGTCCTTGCTGCGAGGATAAGGTCGCACTCGCCGCCCAACGCGGGGCGGTGGTTCAAAAGCCCCCAGGCACCGCCGCCTGGGGGCTTACGTATTTTTGGATCTGACCGAGAATCTCGGGGCGATCCTTCTTGCTGGCTAGTAGAGTCGGCCGGGTTCGAGGCTCGATCCCGAAAGCGCCCTGAGCCGTCCGGACCCAA
This sequence comes from Chthonomonas sp. UBA2391, assembly GCA_002343825.1. GTDB lineage: Bacteria > Armatimonadota > Fimbriimonadia > Fimbriimonadales > Fimbriimonadaceae > UBA2391. Next base: position 25,193 of record DDSL01000086.1, on the reverse strand, counting down.
ACCCAGCCTCCCAGGCCGACCGTGCTGTGAACGTTCTTCCGGAGCTCCACTGAGAGAATCTCGGACCAGGGAATGACAAACGACTCCGTATCCCCGCGGAATACCAGTCCCTCGGCTTGCAGAATCAGAAAACCGATGTCCTTGTGGGTATCCCAGATATCGACGTAGCCTTCGGGCGCATAGCCGACAAAGAACCCTTGCGAGGGATAAAGACCGTGCTTCTTCGCGATTTGAGCTCTCATCCGAGCGTTGCCAACGAAGCCCAGGTAGTTGAGGGCCACCAGTTGGACCCCGGTGGCCACGACCGCCATCATCAGCAATGCGACGATGCGACCCTGGGGCAGCCAGTGGTAGTACGCCCATAAGGCCGCGCCAAGGGCAGGGATTCCAGGGAGAAGATTCCCAAGGATTTTTTGGCGAGTGGTCCAGACGGAGGCCATGTTGGTCTTCGCAGCCCGGGGGCGGCAGGGAGGGCGGCGCGGATGCGCCGGGGCCCCTCCCTGGGGATTGGCCTCCGGGCCGGGCTGCGAGCAGATCTTTTAGAAGGTCGAGATGGTCACCTTTTCGATGATCGCGGGGTTCTCTTCCAACGGGTTGTCGCGCCGGTCTCGGGGCAGATTGACAATCGTCTCGACGACGTCCATTCCCTCGATCACCTGACCATAAACGGTGTACTGTCCGTCGAGGTGGGGCGAGGTCTCGTGCATCAGGAAGAACTGGCTTCCGGCCGAATTGGGGTCGCTGGTCCGAGCCGCGCTCAGGATTCCGGGAGTGTGGGGGATTTGGTTGAACTCAGCCTTGAGTCGGTGGGCCGGGCCGCCGGTTCCGTGGAGTTCTCGCGGCTTATCCCGGGTGTTCGGGTCGCCACCTTGAATCATGAAGCCCGGGATCACGCGGTGGAACCGGGTCCCATCGTAAAAGCCCTCCCGAGCGAGATTCTTGAAGTTTTCGACGTGTCCGGGGGCGACATCGGGAAAGAACTTGAGCCGGATGACGCCGTGGTTGGTTTCCAGGATGGCGATCTCTTCACCAGGGGTGGGTGGGGTTGCTCCGGGAGCGGCCGTCGCAGACAAAACTTGATCGGACATCCTTTGGTTGTACCACCCCGGCCCGGGTAGCAAAAAGCCCTCCCACCCGGCTGGGTGGAAGGGCTCGGCTTCAAACGACAGGCGATCTACGGTCCGCCGAGGAACCGGATACCGATCCGGTCGAGGATGAAGAAGACGTTGGCGATGGACGTGGCCACCTCACCAATTCGGCCTCCGTCGGGGGTCTTGGTTTGGCTGACGTAGACCAGGTCGCCCGGCTGGAGAGTCACGTTTTGGCTGGCGTCTCCCTTGGTTAGGAAGTTCACGTAGTTGGCCCGAATCCGGACGTAACTACCGGGCATCCCGGGTCGCTCGCGGATCACATACACTTCCGAGAACTTCGTTCGGTAGGGGATGTCTCCACCGCAGGCCGTGATCGCGTCGCTGAGGGTCATCGGCTCGGTGTATGTGAGCGTTTGTGGTCGCTGAACGGCGCCGAGCACTTGGACCCGATTCCTGGTGTTCTCGGGAATATTGATGATGTCGCCATCGGTCACCGGGTAGTTCTGCGACATATCCCCTTTGATGAGCATTGCGTGCAGATCAAGCGGAATCAGTTCTCGCGAACCGGCTTTCTGAAGGGTTGCTTTACGCAGGTCGGCGGTATTGTTGGCGGTGATCGGCTGGGCGTTCTGAACAACCGTGAGCACCGTGTCGGTTGGTCGCACAGGCTGTTTTCCTGCTCTTTGAACCGCACCACCGACGGTGACGAGGATCTCTCGGAACCGGACGATGACGACGGAAACGCGGGGGTCTCGCAGTCGGACCTTGCGAATGTACTCCTGAACGAGGTCGGCTTCAAGCTCGCTCGTGGTCTTGCCTTCGGCCCGGACGACCCCTACAAATGGAGCCGTGATGTTGCCGTCCTTGCCGACCGTGACCTGGGCCCGGATCTGCTGCTGGTCGAGCACCTGGATCTCGATCACATCTTCTTGTTGAAGGCGATAAGTGCCGTCTTGAACCACGGGTGGCGACACTTGTGCGAGCGCAGCCACGGTGACCAGAAGCCACATAATCCCTAACGCAACAGCTTTCTTCATCTCGTTCGCAATCCTTGCGTGCCCGTCAATTTACCCGTTCGGGCGCGGCGCTTACCTTCTAAGACGATGGTGAACTCGCCACGACGCGCCATCTCTTCAACTTTCGGCAAGTTCGGCAAAGTTCCTCGCCAGACCTGCTGATGGAGCTTTGTGAGCTCCCGGCACAGGGCATATCTCCGTTCCGGCATGATTTCGGCGGCAACTTGCAAAAAAGCGTCGATTCGATGCGGCGATTCGAAGAGAACCAACGTCATCGGGCTCTCTTCAAACGGGAGCAGTTCTTTTCGAATATCTCCTGACTTTCGACCCAAAAATCCCAGGAAGGCAAAACGTTGGGCAAAAAAGCCGCTGAGCATGAGGGCATCGATCACTGCCGAGGGCCCAGGGACCGCATCGACTTCCACACCTCGCTCGTAGGCCCCATCGACCAATAGTGCACCGGGGTCGCTGATGCTTGGTGCTCCGCCATCGGTGAGAAGCGCGGCCGTCTTTCCCTCCTCTATTTGGTCCAGGTACTTCTCGATGGCCCCCGGACCCGTGTGATCGTTGAGGATCGACATCGGCTTCTTGACCCCGAGGTGGGCAGCTAGCCTCCCGCTGACGCGGGAATCTTCCACGATCCAAAAATCGGCCCCGGTGAGAACCTCAACTGCCCGCGGCGAGAGGTCTCCCAGATTCCCGATAGGGGTCGCGACTGAGATCAGCCGCGACCCGTTCGGCTTATTGCCCTCCGCCAAGGGGGTTCGGCGCTCCCTGAGGAGCCGGCGGAGTCGGTTGAGTCAGGCTTTCGCTACTCGGCGGGGCCGGCTTGGACGGTCCGCTCGCGGCCTTCTTCTTTTCTTCCTCAGCGGCTTTTTTGGCCTCTGCTTCTTGCCTCTTCAGGTCCTCTTCCTGACGCTTCTTTTCGGCCAGCATCATGTCGTAGTTCTTCTTCCACTCGGCTTGAGCATTGACCAGGGCCGTCTTTTGGTCGGGATTGATCAACTTGCCCTTTTCAAGGTCAGCCAGAAGCTGGTTGATCCGGTCATTGATGCCCTTTCCAGCTTCGTCGTACTGGGTATTCATCGCGGCCGCTTGGGCCAGGGTTTCTCCTGCCGTGGCGTCACCCTTCAGCTTGAGGGCTTCGACCTGATCCAGCCGGACCTCGGCGCTCTCCGTATATCCCAGGACCGCTTGCAGGACTTCGAGACGGGTGTCGACTTGGGCCTTCTTTTTGGCCTCGTCAGCCTGGTTCCAGAGAGCATCACTGGCCTTCAGCTTGGCGAAGGCGAGAGCTCGATTTCCAAACTCATCGGCCGGGTCGTTGGCCATGGCCAAGACCTCTTGGTTCAGCTTGTCGAGTTTGGCCTTGTCGCCCATGGTTTGGGAGGGCCCCATGGCCAAGGTGTAGACCGCCTTCATTCCAACACTCTTCCACTGGATGTTCTCTGGCTTGCTCAGCTCGCGGCGCTCATTTCCAATCCGTACTTGAGCCGACTCCCGAGCGAGGTCCTTAGTGAACTGGGCTTTGTTTTTGTCGAAATCCGCCTGGGAAACCTTGGTCACCTTGGTGAACTTGTAGATCGCGAACCCCTCGGGCAGCTCGATGATCGGGCTAACCTGACCTTCTCCCAGAGTCTTGAGCGGGGCCATGGCGGGGGTCGAGAGAACGATCCCCATCTGGATCGGAGTCGTGCTGTCCTTGAGAGACTTATTGGGTTCGGGAAGATCTTCGGAATAGGCCGCCACTACTTCGCCGAAGGGCTTCCTGGCCTTGATCTCGGCTTCGGCTTTCTTGATTCTATCGCTGGGATCGCCCTTGGTCGAGCTCTTCGGAACGAACACCCGCTGAGCGGTCACCGTTTGGCGACTGAGCTTGACGTCCTCGTCTGAGAACTTGGCGTCGGCTTCATACTTTTCAATCAGTTTGCGGGTCAGGATCTGTTGTTCCACCTGGGCTCGCTGATTCGGATCTTCGATCGATCGCTTTTTGGCCTCGGCCTTAACGGATTCAAGATCGCGGTTGGTTTCTTTCTTAAAGACCGCTGCGAGTTCCGCGTCGGTAGCGTTCTCCTTCAGCTTTTTCTCCGAGATGAGTTGCTGGCGGAGGTTCATCACCTCGGCAGAAATGGCGGTATCGACTTCCTTGCCAATTTCTTCGTCGGTAATCTTGATCCCGGCCTTGCGAGCAAGCTCCGTTCCAACCGCTCCCTGGAGCGCACCCATCACCGCAAACCCGAGGAGATCCCCTTCGAGGCGAGGCGAAAGAACGGCTCCGCCGAAGCTGTTGCGCATTTGGGTGATCTGCGTATCCAGTTGAGCGGCCGTGATCTTGGTTTCGCCAATTTGAGCAATCGTCGGCGAGGTCGGCTCTTTGACTTCGGCCTGCTGTGGCCCACCCCTACCGCATGCGCCCGGTACCAGGGAAACGATGAACAGGGCGGCCACCACGACCGCAACGATCACTCCGCAACCGGATTTCTCGACCAAACTTCGAACATTACTGATTGACAACGGAACATCCCCCCAATAATGGGCTCGGCTGGAATTATGGCATGGTGCGCCTTTCCGATCCTTTTCTACGTCTCAAAGCAGTAAAATAAATAGTAGACTCATCTGTGGTATCGTAGGACAGATGACGACTGAATCAGGAGTCATGGAGAATTTATGGCACGAGGCTTGACCCAGCGACAAGAACGCATCCTTCAGTTCATCCAAGAGTACATCCGAAAGGAGGGTTATCCCCCTTCTATCAGGGAGATCGGAGCAGCGTTCGATATCGGGTCGCTCCGTGGGGTGACCGTCCACCTCGATGCGCTTGAGAAAAAAGGCTACATCGAGCGGGCCAACCTTCCTCGCTCGATTCGGGTGATTCACCCGGCCTTCCAGAGTAGCCAAAAGGTCTCGATGCTGCCGCTAGTGGGCACCATTGCAGCGGGTAAACCGATCACTGCTCAAGAACAAGTAGAAGATTTGATCCCGGTTCCGAGTGAGATGGTGCGGAATATCGAAGGGGCCTTCTTGCTGCGCGTCCGAGGGGATTCCATGACTGGCGAGGGCATCATGCCTCGGGATTTGGTGGTCATTAGGCCACAGAGCACCGCTAATCACGGAGATCTGGTCGCCTTCATGCTAAACGAAGAGGCTACGGTGAAGCGGCTTCACCGCGACCGAGAAGGGATTCGCCTGATCTCCAGCAACCCGGCCTACGAGCCTATCCTGGTGCATCCGAGCGACGATGCCTCGGTGATTGGCCGAGTTGTCGGTTTGATCCGAGATTACGCCGGTATGGCCTTCTAGCGGGCTGGGTACGCTCACGGACATGCGCGTCGCCGTGATCGGTCTTTTTGCCTGCTTGGCTATGGGTGCGGTTGGGGAGGTCCTCACAGTGGGGGGAGCATCCAGTCGCCTGACGGTTCGGGTGCAGGATACGTTTATCAGCCAGACCGAGCCGCAACGCAATTTCGGCCGAGATCGGCTGCTCTCAAGCGGCGGCGGAACGGTGCTGCTTCTCGACTTCGTTGGAGTCGAGAATGCCCTTCCACCGGGCGCCAAGATCGAATCGGCGCGGCTCTTGCTCAATAAAGAGATCGGGGGGGCGGCCGGGCAGGTCGCGGTTCGTTCAATCGTGCGGCCGTGGGGCGAGGGGCCAGGGCGGCGCAACATCCTCGACGCGGGGCTAAAGGCCGACCATCCCAGACGCCAAACGGCGACCGGGGCAACCTGGGAACAGTCCTTTGGGGGAACCAAGTGGTCGCGAGCGGGAGCCAAAGGTGAACTCGATGCCCTACCTTTGGGCCTCTTGGGAACCCAAGACTCCGAAGAACAACTCATCCTGACCGGACTCGAAGTCTGGCTTCGGAGCAAGCTCTCGGGCGAGTCTCCCAGCTTTGGCCTCGCGATCGAGCTGAGTGATCGAGTCGAGTTTACGAGTAGCGAAGTCCCCGATCGGGGTCCGAAGCTAGAGATCACCTACAGTCCACCCGCCACGGCTCCAGCTCAGAACCCTGCGCTAGTGGGGGCCGCGCTGGATGCAACGGATTGGGTCCTCACCGTTGCCGATCCGACTCCCGGAGTGCAGGTCAAGGTCTTCTCTCAGGGAAGCGCACCAGTGGTCATCAGTTCCGCCGGGCCGACCGTCCGGGTCCCCGGAATTCAGTTCCCCGCAACGGCCTTTCTCGTCGCACCTGGCGACACCGATCTGAGGGCTCACCGACTCAGCTGGACGGGGGCGCCAAAGCTCACCGTTTCCCCTAGTGCCGGTTTGGATTGGAATGCGAGGATCGAGCAAGCCGTCGCGGTCGAGTCGCTGAATTCGGTCATCGGCCCCGGAAGCCGATTCTCCTTTGCCCTGCAGGGGGTTAGCCCGGTCGTTGGTCTCACCCCCACCGGGGGTCGCCCTGCAGGTGCCGATCTGACTTCGGTCCTTGCCGCGATTGGACTCTCGCCTGGCAACGAGCCCGGTAATGTCAGCGGCTACGGCGATTCCCGCGATGAAGGCGACTTGCCGGGCTTGGTCCCGCTGCTCCGGGCTCCGACCCAAGTCGATTTTCTTCAATCCGAAGAGCTTCCCGACCACGGACTTCTTTGCTCGACCGATGTCGTGAGGATCTTGGGCGGAGGCTCGGCGGCGTTGCCTTCGACCGCCCTGCTCCGCCTTGTCGATCTCTCTGGGCAATCGCTCGTACGCGTTCCGGTGCAGGTTCAGATGGGTGAGCAGAAAAGTGAGCTCACCACGAACTCGGGCGGGGTCATCTCGTGGAAGCTCTCCGAGTGGTCGACTCAACCGGACTTGAAGCAAGCGGTGGAAGTCAAGACCACCCTCGATGGGCGAGCCTGGACGGGTCAGGTCCCAGGTTGGCAACTCGTGGATGCCCGGGCTCGAAGCGGCGGGGATCTCGGTGCGGTGGTCGTTTTGATGCGGCCCGAGATCGTTCCTGATTNNCTCCCGGACCTCGCCCTCGACCGATTCGTCACCGTGTCCGGCGGCGGATCGGCGACAGCCCTCGTCGATGGCGATGCCGCCACTGGGGTGGAATTGCCGAACCAACCAGGCGACTGGATCGAGATCGACCTGGGACGCGACCGACTGATCGGTCAGGTCGCGATCGCTCAGGCCGAGCAGATCTGGCCCCGGTTTGATGTGGTGGTCTATGCCACCGGAGAGACCCCAAATCCGAAGCGGCCATGGATCCGCGGTGTGGATCGTGATTTAGCGAACTCTGTTTGGAAAATTGGGCCGAGCCTGGTGCTGACCAACCGCCCGATTTCGGGACGTTATATCCGTCTGATTGCCCAAAAGGTGGACCCCAAGGTGCCTCGGCCAACCCGGATCGAAGTCAGAGCCGCACCCTAAGACTGGTACTCTCCCACATTCATGGGATTGGTTGAGATAATTCCCCTCGGTGGGGCCGGCGAGATCGGCAAGAACTGTACGGTTGTAAGTCAAGGGGACGATATGGTCCTTATCGACTGCGGATTGAGCTTTCCTAACGAGGAAATGTTCGGGGTGGATATCGTCATCCCCGACTTCACCTACCTCATCAAGAACCGACACCGGCTCAAGGGGATCTTTATCACCCATGCTCACGAGGACCACATCGGGGCTCTTCCGTATCTCCTCTCTAAACTCAAGGTCCCGGTCTATAGTAGCGAGCTAACCATCGCGATGCTCCGGCAGAAGCTCGAGGACCGGATGGACACCCGAGAGGTCAAGCTCCATGTGATGAATCCCGGCGACACGGTCGAGATCGGAAGCCTGAAGGTCGAGTCCATCCGGATCACCCACTCGATCCCGAATACGACGAGCATTGGGGTCATGACCGAGCACGGCTGGGTGCTTTTCACTGCCGACTTCAAGTTCGACTTCACCCCGGTTGATGGCAAGCTGACCGACCTCGCCCGATTTGCCGAGATGGCCGAAGAAGGCGTGGTCTGTCTGCTCAGCGATTCAACCAACGTCGAACGTCCGGGATGGGGTCCCAGCGAGTCGCTTGTCAGCGAAGGTTTCCGCAAGGTCTTCACCACCGCCCCCGGGCGAGTGCTCATCACAACCTTTGCCAGCAATATCCACCGGATGCAGCAAGCCTTCACGGTCGCCAGCGAGACCGGCCGAAAGGTGGCGATCGCCGGACGCCGGATGGAACAAACCGTCGATCTCTGTACCCGCCTTGGGTATCTGCAGGTCCCGGCTAACACCAAGATCAAGCTCGACGAGGTCAACGGCTTTCCGCCCGAAAAGATCGTTATCCTCACCACCGGCAGCCAGGGCGAGCCGATGTCGGCCCTTGTTCAGATGAGTAAAGAGGAGTATTCCCGGATGCGGATCCGTGAAGGCGATACACTCATCTATTCGGCCCGGCCAATCCCGGGCAACGAGAGCGCGATCTGGCGGACGGTGAACCGCCTGTTCCGGATGGGAGCGAATGTGATTTACGATAGTCCGACGCCGATCCACGTAAGCGGCCACGCCTATCAAGAAGAGCTGAAGATGATGATCAATCTGACCCGGCCCTTCTATCTGGCCCCCGTCCACGGCGAACCTCGGCACCAGGCTCTCTATCGCGAGATTGCGCTGGGGATGGGCTACCCTGCCCACCGGATCTTCACCATGGTCGACGGCTTGCCGCTCCGGATTCAAGAAACGAGCGCCGAACTCGGTGATCCGGTCGAGTGCGGCAGAGTGTTGGTCGATAATGCGGGCAACGAGGGGATTTCGGACGAGGTTCTGCGCGACCGCGCCAGCCTCGCCAATGACGGAATCGTGGTCATCAGCCTTGCCATCGACCCCGAAGCGGGCGAAGTGGTCGGGAATCCCGAAGTCATGGCCAAGGGCTTCTCGGGCCCCGACAAGGCTCTGCAACTCTGCGCCGATACGGTCTACGACACGATCCGCGGCCTCAAAAAGAGCGAGCTACAGGACGTTGATTTCGTCCGACACACGATCGGAGACGTCGCCCGACGCCAGTTCTCTCGGCGGAACCAGCTACGCCCTCTCGTGGTCCCGGTCGTTATCGAGGCGTAAGTTCCCCCCCCTGGGGCTGAGCGCCTTAGGATTTGTGCTTTTGGGCGACGTACATCGCTTCGATCTCATCCAGACGCAATGGTCGCTCGCCCCAATCCCCGGCCGTGCCGCCCCAGACGTGCAGCGTTTGGAACCCGGCATTGTGCAGGAGCGCGACCATCTCGGGTGGGATGAAGAGACGCTCGTGGATGTGGACCGTGACGGGGCCGCTCGGTAGCTCCATGGTGCTGGCATAGCGAGAGCGCATCGTGGCCGGGTCGAAGGCGCCAGCCTCGACATCTTCTTGTTTCATTGACCGAATCGGGAGATAGCCATTGAGCGCGGTAAGGATGAAGTGGCCTCCCGGCTTAAGCGATTGGCCGACGTTACGCAGAATCGCGAGGTCGTGGGCGATGGCGTCCTCATCCCGGCCGATCAGACCGAGACCTCCCTCGCAAAGACAGATCGCGGCATCGTGGGGTTGGTCGGCGACGAACTGAGTGGCATCCGCTTCGACCCAGTCCACGTTGACGCCGGCGCGTTGGGCGGCTCTCCGACCTTCGGCGAGCATCCCGGGGCTGAAGTCGACGGCGGTGACGCAGTACCCCTTGCGGGCAAGTTCGATCGCATGACGCCCGACGCCACAACCTACGTCGAGGATCCGCGCTCCAGGTTCCAGCTTCAGTCGAGGGATGAGGAACTGGACTTCGACCAGGGTGTTTTGGGTGAAGCTATTCTGCAGATAGGTCGGGGCCTGCAGGTTAAAGAAGTCGATCCAAGTTTCGAGCGGGGCGTCGGCCATGCCCTTTCAAGTTACCCCTGCCATAATCTAGGCGACACGATGGGCGGACTGATCGAAACCCTCAAGACGTTCGCCGAGAGCGTCATCCTTTCCCTTGGCTACGCCGGGATCGGCCTGCTGATGTTCTTGGACGCGGCCAACATCCCGATCCCGAGCGAAGTGATCATGCCATTCGGTGGGATCCTCGCCAGCGAGGGCAAGATGAACCTGCACCTCGTCGCTTGGGCCGGAGGCATCGGATCGACGCTAGGGAGCGCCTTCAGCTATTGGCTGGGGGCGGCGCTCGGCAAGCCGATCTTGCTGAAATACGGCAAATACATCTTTCTTCGCCCCAAAGAAATCGAAACGGGCGAGCGATGGTTCGAGCGCTACGGCCTCAAGGTTACTCTCTGGGGCCGATTCATTCCCCTGGTCCGGACCTTCATTTCGATCCCGGCCGGGTTGTTCAAGGCCCACTTCCCCACGTTTTTGCTCTACGCCTTTTTGGGTTGCCTACCCTGGTGCTACCTGTGGGCCTTTATCGGATTCAAGCTGGGCAAGAACTGGGAGACGGTCGAGAAGAACATGAAGTACCTTGAGATCGTCGTCGTTCTCGGGCTTCTCTTCCTGATCGGCCGGTTCCTGTGGTACCGCTTCAAGAAGAGCCCGGACGTCGCTAATAGCCCGGAACCCTCCGAAGCAAACTCCTAAGCGGTTGGGAGTGGCCTCCTCCGCGCGGCGTCCTGAGTTCGGACGTCGGACCCTATCACGAGAGCGGCGGCGACCAGCACCACGTTCTTGAGGATGTATTGCCCCTCCAGCGTCGGAGTGATCGGGGGGCGAACAAACGTTTCGAGCGGGAACAGGACCAGGGGCGAGAAGGCGCCCACCATCTGCATCGCGAGCAACAGGAGCGTTGCCCGAAGAAATCTACCGGAAAGCAACCCGAGACCAATCAAGACTTCCCAAAGGCCGATCACCGCAACCGCAGTTCGCCCTGGGAGCAGGCCAAAGAAGAGGATATCGGTCGTGGCTTGCACGAGACCTTCGGCCGGGGATTGGCCCGGAAAGAGCTTGAGCCATCCGAACCAAAAGAAGACGATTCCGAGAGAAATTCTCAGAGTTGGGAGGGACCAGCGTCCGAGGAACTGGGTGAACTTTAAGTCAAAGCGATCAACGGCTCGCACGATTTCGGATCGTGTCATCTCTGCCTTGATTCTACGCCGTCAGACCACCTCAAGCGGCGAGGAATCTCGGTTCAAAGGTTCGACGTGGACTCGGAGGATGCGCCGACCGTCGGTCTCTTCCACCTTAAAGAGAAAGGCTCCGTCGTCGATCTGTTCGCCAAGGCTAGGCTGGCGTCCAAAAAGTCCAAACACGTAGCCACCGATCGTATCGAATTCCTCGCTTTCGAAATGAGCTCGGATTTGGTCGTTCAGGTCGTAGAGATTGGTGCGACCCTGCACGACCCATCCCGTGCCGTTCCTGACGATGTCGGCCTCTTCGTCGTCGTATTCGTCCACGATCTCACCGACGAGCTCTTCGACGATGTCCTCAATCGTGACCAACCCGGCGGTCCCGCCGAATTCATCCTGAACGATGGCGATCGGAGTTCGGTTCTTGCGCAGCTCGGCCAAGAGGTCGCCAATGTTTTTGTTCTCAGGAACGAACATGGCGGGCCGGACGAGGGTTCGCAGGTTCACCTCTTCCCCACTCAGGCGGGCAGCAAGGAGATCCTTTGCATGGATAACCCCGACGATCACGTCGTCAGTATCTTGATAAACCGGAATTCGGCTGTGGCCCGATTCGACGATGAGCTTAATGAGGTCGGCGGGGTCGCTGTGGATCGGGGCCGCATCGATATCGACTCGTGGGGTCATAACCTCGCGAGCGACCGTGTCGCCGAATTCGAAGACGCTGTGGAGGAGCTTCTTCTCTTGCTCCTCAATTTCTCCCGATTCCTGCCCGGTTTCAACGAGGCTCTTGATCTCCTCTTCCATCAAATTCGGAACGGCGAACTCGGCCCGAGCTCCAAATCGACGGGTGGCGAGCGTCGCGACACTGGTCAACAACCGGCTCGGCCAGTGGAAAACAGTCGTGATGAGCCGAATGATTCCTCCGAGACGAAGAACGGCGGTCGCAGGGCGGGTCGCACCATACGCTCGGGGGGCGAGTTCGCCAACGACGATGTTGAAGCCAGCAATCGGAAGAGCGAGGATCAACCAGGCGGCCAAGAGGGACCAGAGATTGAGCTCCAGACTCCCAGAGCGCTCAAGTGCCCGCACCACGACAGCGGCTGGGACCAAGCTGAACATCGCCATCCACCACATGACGGTTTGTCGGCAGAGGGCCAGACCGGCAATGCTCTTGGCGCGGTCTTGCAGGAGGCCTTGGAGTTGCTCGGTTTGGCGGTCGGTTCGCTCGATCGCCTTGATGTGCGCCGGGCGCAGCAATTCAAGCGCTGTTTCGGCGGCAACAAAGATCGCGTTGAGGCCGATAAAGACGAAGATCGCAATCAGGCTCGGAACAAGCAACACGTCGAGAGCATGGTCAAAGCTCCGAGTGGCGGGCACCGGAGCCGCAGCCACGAAGCTGGGGACCAGCACGAGGGCGGCAGTAGACACCGTGAGGGGGACAGAGGTCCGGCGAGGAGGAGGCTCTTCTCCACGCCGGCCGCGTTCAGGAACACTCGATTTCATACCGTTGATCGCTACTCTCATCTATTTTGGCAAGATTGCGAAAAGAACCCAGGCTAAAACCAATCCGACGGTCGCTCCCAGGCTCAATTCGAGCAAAGAGTGAATCTTGGCTTCGTACCGACTTTGGGCGACAATGATCGCAAGGAGGATCGCAATACCGCTCACCAGCGGCTGATCGCTGATAAAGACCGTCGATCCAGCAAAAAAGAATGCATAGGCGGCATGGCCACTGACCAAGCCTCCGCGCAGGACCTGTCCACGGTTGCCCAGACCTTTGCCGATCACGACGATGAAGAGCAGGATCGGGACGGCCAGGATGAGCTTCGCCGCGACGGGAAGTCCGAACCCCTCACTGGTCAACGAGACCCGGATCCGCTCCCACGAGTCATCCCCAATCGCCACTAATGCACCGACGAAGATCGCCATGATCGTGGTGACAAGCACCGCCCCGGCAGCAATGTCCTTGGCAAACTTGGCTAAGGGGTGATAGTTCGGACTTACCAAGTCGACGGTCGCCTCGATCGCGCTGTTGAACATCTCGGCCACTAGGACAAAGGTGATCATGAAGAGGAGGACAAGGACTTCGCGAATCCGCAGATTGAGCGCCAAGGCCAAGGCCACGGTCACCAGCGTCACGTAGAGGTGGACCCTCATGTGCCGCTGGGTGCGGAAGGTGTGAACGAGTCCGTTAAGCGCGATCCGGAAGGGACCGATCAGGTCGGGAGTGCGGGCCATAGGCTAGTGGATGGAATGCCAGGTCTCGACGACCCGCAACCCCAATTTTTCGGCCACCCGGGCCATCTCGCGCACCATCTCAGAGCGCTGCTCCTCGGTCTCGTCGTCCAGGCCGCAAAGGTGGAGGGCGCCATGGATCGCGAGGTACTGAAGCTCTTCGGATGGTTTGAGGCCTCGCTCGCGGGCCTGGCGCTCGGCGGTGTCGACCGAGATCGCGATGTCGCCAAGGTGATGGGCGGGATTGGGCACCGAAGGAAACGTGAGCACGTCGGTGGGCGTGTCCATCCCTCGGAATTGAGCGTTGAGGTCACCGATCTCGGAATCCGACATCAGACGAATGCCGATGTGACCACCGCTCGGCTGGCTCCACGCCGCACGCACAGCGCGGCGAAGAGGCTCGTACCGAAGACGTCGGTCGAGCGAAGAAGAAACCGTAATCCGAAGACTTGAAGGTTCCATGGGAATCCCGAATTCAGAAATCAAGTTTCTTAGGGTCGGGCTTCTGATCGAGTGGGCCGAATCAACGACCCATCCGCGCTTGGACCAACAGGGGCCCAAACGCGAACATCAGCTCTTAGCTCCGGCGGCTCCCGCGGCGCTTCTTGCGGCGTCGCGCTTCGCTGGGCTTTTCGTAGTAAGCGTGTTCCTTCAGCTGGCGGAGCACTCCGCTTTGCTGCACTTTTTGATTGAAGCGCTTCAGGGCGCTGTCAATAGATTCGTTCGACTGAACGACAACGTAGATCAACTAGTCCATCCTCCGAGTTCGCTAATATACCCCATCTGTCGCGCGAATCATCTGTAGGACCGCAGATTCGAGTGAGATTCGCTTTCGGTGGACGGCCTTGATCGAGCCATAACCCTCCAAGAGCAGCCTCGCCGAGAGTTCTTGACCCCGGGGGCTGGTGAGCTTCATTCCGTAGGGCGTCTCTTCTGCTTCCAAAACAAATGGCGCAGAGATTTGGCGCACCAACTCGGGCCGGTCGGTTTCGACGTGGAGCTCCTCGCTATCCGTGCGGTCGATGAGGTCCCCGATGGCACCGGCAAAAACCCCTCCGTGCCGACCCAAAACGATGAGCCCGTGCCCCCGAAGTGCCAGATCGACGCGATGAGTCGAGAGGACGACCGCAGAACCGGAGGCGCATCGCGCTTCGAGAGCGGTCCAAAAGCCATCGGACGTCCAGGGATCGAGACCATCGGCCAGTTGATCGATGACTATGAGGTCACTCGGCTCGAGAAGGCAGGGCAACAGATATGCCGCCTGGCGAAGTCCAGGCGTGAGGTTGGTCAGCGCCATTCGCCGGTCTTCCCATAGCCCCAACGCAGAAAGGGCCTCGGCGATGTCCTCGCGCCTCTTTTTGCCCGCCAGATCCAGAGCCCATCGCTGGATGGTGAGTCTCTTTTCCAACGAAGGCGGCTCGGCCACCACGACGGGTCCTTCCACCGAAAGCCCGACCATCCGCCGACGCCGAGCAAAAGCTTGGAGCAGTTGGGACTTCCCCGCTCCGGGGGGACCCATCAAGCTCCAGATCTGCCCGGCCCGGACGTCAGCGTCCAGCGGACGTCCACCCAATGGCGCGGTCCACCGTCGGAGGGTGGCGACGCTCTTCAACCCATCACCCGCCGAGGACGAGAAGCTCTTTGCGACTGTGGGTGAGGATTTCGGGTCCTTCCGGGGTCACGTGGACGTCGTCCTCGATCCGCACGCCGCCAAACCCTGGGATGTAGACCCCCGGTTCCACAGTCCAGACTTGGCCGGCGAGGATCTCCTGGTCGCGAGATTGACTGAGTCCGCCGTAATCGTGAACGGCCATCCCAAGGCCGTGGCCGAGTCCGTGGCCGAAGTACTTCGAAAGGTCATCCTTATCGAGAATCGCGCGGGCGAGCAAATCGACGTCGCGGCCGTTAGCCCCCGGCTTCAGGGCCTCGCACGCAGCGACCTGAGCCTCCAGGACTCGGTTGTAGATCCGGGCGTGCCTTTCGCTGAGCTCGGCTACGACGACCGTGCGGGTGAGGTCGCTGTTATATCCATGGAGTCCAGCCCCAAAGTCGAGAGTGAGAAAGTCGCCGGGTTCCAGCTTTCGTTCGCTGGGTTTCCCGTGGGGCTTGGCCGAGTTGGGCCCCGAGACCGCGATCACGTCAAAAGCGAGCTTGGCTCCTTGTCGGCGGATAAAGAACTCAATATCAAGAGCGATATCATATTCCGATACGCCCACCTGGATCATGCGGCAGACATGGTCAAAACAAGCATCGGCAAGGGCACAGGCGTGGCGAAGTTTTTCGACTTCCTCGGCGCTCTTGATCATGCGGAGCGGGGGTAGAACCTCGCCCGCCGGAACCCACTCCACGCCTTCGGTGTCTTTCTTCCACCCCTCGAGCGTGGCATAGGTGACGCTCGTCTCGAATCCGAGCTTGCTGACCCCGAGCTTCTGCAGATGCTCCTTGAGGACCTTGACGGCCGTCATCGGGCTTCCGAAGGTGATGACCTCGAACCCCTNNCTCGTCGGCAGCTTGGATGGTGTAGCGGCTATCGGTGATGAAGATCGCTTCCTTCGCCGTCACCAATCCCATTCCCGAACTCCCGGTGAATCCTGAAGCCCACCCCAGGTTTAAGGAGTCGCTAATGAGAAGTGCAGGGATGCCCTGGGCATCCATCTGGCCACGAATTTTATCAATTTGAATCTGAGACACGGTTTAGACCACCTCCGTAACGAGGTTTTTGATCGCGTGAAGGGCGAGGACAAAGCCGTACCCTCCGCACCCGACGATGCAGCCTACGGCTACCGGAGCAACCACCGAGTGGTGCCGGAACTCCTCGCGGGAATAGATGTTGCTGAGGTGAACCTCAAAGACCGGCAGGCGAACACTAGTCAGGGCATCGCGCAGGGCAATGCTGTAGTGAGTCAGCGCGCCCGGGTTAATAATGATCGCGTCGGCCCATTTGCGGTGCTCTTGGATCGTGTCGATGAGGACGCCCTCGTGGTTGCTCTGCAGGATCCGGGTTTCGATTCCAAGGTTCTCTGCTTCCAGGCGGATCATCTCGTCGATCTCTTCCAGAGGTTTCTTCCCGTAGAGATCGGGCTCGCGGAATCCGGTCAAATTGAGGTTCGGTCCGTAGAGAATGAGGACCTTGAGTTCAGTGTTCGGCATGTTCGTCTAGAGGGATTCGGTTTTCGACGAGGAGATGGGGGATTCCTTGGAGGATGGGATAGGCCCCTCGGCATTGATCGCAGATCAAGCGCTCTCCATCCAGCCGGAGCGGCGGACGGTCCGGGCAATAAGGACATGCCAGGAGCGCGAGCAGATCAGGGTCGAGATTGGCCGACAAGTTCGTAGATCTCCAACGTTTTGCGGGCGGTTTCTTTCCACGAGAAGCGCTTGAGGCGCTCCTTACCGGCGACCCGCATCCTCTCCACTTTACCGGAATCAGCTAGGAGACCTCGGAGTTCTCGGTGCCAATCCACTGGGTCATAGGTCGAGAGGACCAGGGCGGCATCTCCCGCGACCTCGGGTAAAGCCCCGCCCGAACCGCAGATCACGGGAGTTTCGGCCGCCCAGGATTCTAGGAGCGGGATTCCAAACCCCTCGTGAAGACTCGGTGCGAGATACACCTTGGCGGCCGCATAGAGCGCTTGAAGGAGCTCGGCCGAGACGTAGCCGGGCAGGACAACATGCGGCTCTTTGGCTTCGTCACCCCATCCAAACTTCCCGGCGATTACCAACGGGATCCCGATTCCCCGCGTGGCTTCGACCGCGAGCTTCAGATTTTTCCGAGGCCACCGGGTCCCGACGGTGAGAAGGAATGGACCCGAGAGGCCGAGATCACGTTCCAGGAGCTGGGCCGCTTCAGTCCGCTTCGGGGGATCGAAGTCAGGGTCGAGGGCATTGTAGGTGACGTGGGTCTTTCCCCGAGCGGCGGGGATATGGTGTTCGATCTCGCCCTTGGAAGTCTCGCTGACCGTGATAACGGCCCCCGCCCGGGCCACGCTCGCAGGAACTCCCCGCTGGAGCAACGCGCGATCGCGGGGCCGAAACCACTCCGGGCCAATCAAGAAGGAGACATCATGGATCGTGGTCACGGCCCGGGGACCCAAAAGCGGCGAGACGTTGTACTGAGTGTGGGCGACGTTGATTCCATTCCGTCGGCACCAGAGAGGCCACGCGACGAGGCTAAACCACCTACCAGTCCGTGCATTTATCCCGATCCCCGTCCCCTTAAAGGTGGAAGGTACCGATCCACGAAAGCAGGAGAGGACTTCGAGAGGGGATTCGACCTGGGCCAGACCGTGGTGCAGACCCTTCCAATAGCTGGAATCCCCGGTAAAGGCTCCAAATAGCAAGCGAGCATCGACAGCGACGCGCATCAGGGGAACCTCGCAGACGCGTAGAATGTCATCATAGAGAGAGACACGAGGCCCTTGTGAAGTCCCAAAAGCGATTCCCGTTCCTTCTGCTCGCGATTGCCGTGCTCCTTTTGGGAGCGGTGGCCATGATGAACATGAACGCCACAAAAGGCACCATGGCCGCCGATGGGCATGATCACGGCCAGACGGCGCCGGCCGAACCCACTGGCGAACAGCCCAAAGCTGATGCTCAGCAAATCGCCCAAGAGATGAGGAGTCGCGTCGCGGCGGGAGCGAAGTCGGACGGTGCGAAGGTCGAAACCGCTCCGATTCCGGATCGTCCGACGATCACCGTCGAGCCGCCTGCACCCTACAAGCCGGTGCCCAACGACTCGATGACCGCTCCGCTGCGGTGAGTCCTTATCGGAACCGGTAGGTGATGCGACCCTTGGTGAGGTCGTAGGGCGAAACTTCGACCTTGACTCGGTCTCCGGGAAGGATGCGAATCCAGTGCATCCGCATCTTTCCGCTGACGTGGGCCAGCAGTTCCAGGTCTCCCTCGTCCAGCTTAATTCGAAAGCGGGCATTGGGGAGATTTTCCACCACCACGCCTTCGAGTTCGATGCCCTGTTCCTTGTTCGGATCTTCTTTCCTGTCCTTTGGTCGGTATCTTCTAGCCATAAGTTATTGAGCTTCCGCCCTCATTATGGACGATCCAGACAGGCAACCTGGATTTAATCTTCGCGGGTGAGGATATCGTAACCGGTTTCGGTGATCAGAATCGTGTGCTCGTAGTGCGCGCTGAGCTTTCCGTCGGCCGTCACGACCGTCCAGCCATCGGCCAGTTCACGCACCTTGTGGGTTCCCTCGTTGACCATCGGCTCGACGCAAAAGGTCATCCCAGGCTTGAGCTTAGGCCCAGTTCCAGCCTTTCCATAGTTCGGCACGCTGGGCTCTTCATGAATCTCGCGGCCGATGCCGTGGCCCACAAGTTCGCGAACGATGCCGTACCGGTGCGACTCGACATACTTTTGAATCGCGGCCGAGATATCTCCGACCCGGTTGCCAGGCTTGGCTTTGGCGAGTCCTTGGTTGAGAGACTCCCGAGTCACATTGAGCAACCGCTGGGCCGCCGGGGAGATGGCTCCAATCGGAAAGGTGTAGCAGGCGTCGGCGTGGTAGCCCTTGATGCAGACCCCGACGTCCACGTCGAGGATATCGCCCTCTTGGACGACGCGGCCATCTGGGATCCCATGGACCACCATCTCGTTGATGCTGAGACAGATCGCGTTGGGGTAGCCCCGATATCCGAGAAAGCTGGGTGTGCCCCCTTCCGCCAAGATCGTGTCATGGCCAAGTCGATCGAGGTCGAGGAGGGTGGTCTTTCCCGGGACCACACTCTCGCCGAGAACTCGGATCACCTTGGCGACGATGCGCCCGGCTTCACGCATGTGGTGAACTTCGTCGGCAGTTTTGAGGGTGATCACAGGGTCAAACCCTCGAGGATCTCAGCGAAGACTTCTTCGGCATCTCGGGTTGCGTCGATGCGCTTCAGGATTGATTTCCGCTCGTAATAGCCGATGATCGGGGCCGTGTTTTCTTCGAAGATCCGGAGTCTTTCCCGGATGGCTTCGGGCTGATCGTCCGATCGAACAAGGAGGACACTGTTGCAGTTATCGCAGAGGTCATCTCGTTGGGGAGGCTTGTTGGTGCGGTGATAGATCGCCCCGCACTTGGTGCAGCCCATCCGTCCGGTGAGACGCTGGACCACCACTTCGGTATCGGCCTCTAGGGAGATCGCGCGGTCGATGGCGAGATCGTTTTCGATGAGGATTTCATCGAGCGCCTCGGCTTGATCGATGTTGCGCGGGAATCCATCGAGGGCGAATCCCGACTTGCGAATCTCAGGGAGCCGGAGTCGCTTGGCGATCATCTCGATGGTGACGCCATTGGGAACGAGTCGACCGTGGTCGATGTAGCGCTTGGCGAGTCGCCCGAGGTCGGTTTGGGCATCGATCTCGGCACGGAAGATCACCCCGGTTGAGATGGGTTTGATTCCGTGCCGTGATTCGAGTAGTTCGGATTGGGTTCCCTTACCCACCCCCGGGGGCCCGATAAGGATCAGTCGTACCAACTCGGCGTCCTCAGAAGTTGTACTGCTTCATCAGCAGATTGGCCTCGATCTGACGCATCGTCTCAAGGGCGACGCTGACCATGATGAGCAACGAAGTTCCGAAGATGATGGAGAGCGACTGAATGTTGATGATCAGTGGAATGAAGTACTGCGAAAGTGCGACCACCGCGAGGAAGAACGCTCCGACGAAGGTGATTCGGCTGATGACGGCATCCAAGAAGTCTCGGGTCTGCTTTCCGGGCCGGACTCCGGGCACCATCGTGTTCCCTCTCTTCAGATTGTCCGCGATGTCGTCCACGTTGAACTGCATCGCGGTATAGAAGTAAGTGAAGAAGAAGATGAGGAACATGTAGAACACCGCTCCGACAATCCCTTTCCAGTTGGAAAAGTTCGGACTCGTGAACTCGGCGATGCTCATGAAGACGTTGTGGGGGCTAGTGCCGGCGGGGAAGAAGCTAGCGAACTGCATCGGCATATAGACCAGCGAAACCGCGAAGATGATGGGGATGACCCCAACCATGTTCAGGGCGAATGGCAGGTAGCTCTGTCCGCCCCCTGCGACAGTCTTGTTGCCGACCTGACGCCGCAGAGGCGTGATCGGGATGCGGCGCTGTGCGATCGTGAAGTAGACGATGAACCAGGTCATCACGGTGAACATCACGGCGGTGAGGATCACGCTGAAGATGCTGGTGGTTCCGTTGGCGACCGCTTGATAAATCTGTTGGACGATCAGTGGGAAGGAGATGATGATCCCAGCAAAGATCATCAGGGAGATCCCGTTACCGATTCCCTTTTCGCTGATCTGCTCGCCGAGCCAGAGGACAAAGAAGGCTCCGGCGGTCCAGAAGGTCACAACCATCAGGGTCGTGATGAAGGTTTGAGAAGCTGGGGGTACCGCGCCGGTGTTCTTGATCGCGGTCCAGATCCCGATGCCCTGCAGGTAGCAAAGTACGAGCGTCAGCAGCTTGGTGTACTTGTTCATCTTTTGGCGGGCATAAGCACCGCCTTCTTTCATCTCGGCCTTGAGCTGCGGAAAGGCAACCTGGGCGACCTGCATGATGATCGACGCCGTGATGTAGGGCGCAAGACCAAGGGCAAAGATGGAGATCCGCTTAAGCGATCCTCCACTAAAGGTGGACATCAGGTTGAAGAGTTGGTTCGAGCGAACCGCATCTTCAAACCGGGCCGGGTCCACGCCGGGGATCGGGACCGGGATATAAGTCCCAACCACGTAGACGGCAAAGATGAAGAAGACGAACTTGAGCCGGGTTCGCAGGTCTTCGTCCGCCCATGCGAGGCGAATCGTGTCCGCGAGGTTGAGGCGGAGGCTCTTATCGCCTCCGGCCATGCCGGTACCTAAATACGCATCCATCTCTTTGCCGTTCTACCTGTTTGTACTTACTTGCTTTCGGTCGTGGCCGGTTCGATGATCGAAACCGATCCACCCGCAGCCTTGATCTTTTCTTCAGCCTGCTTGCTGAACTTGTGAGCGGAGACCTTGAGGGCCTTCGTGATCTCACCAAACGCGAGCACCTTCACGCCGTCCTTGTAAGAAGGGATGATGCCGGTTTTCAGCAGGGCTTCGGGAGTGACTTCATCGCCCTTGCTGAACAATCTTTCCAGATCGTCCAGGTTCACGATGGCGTACTCCTTCTGGTTGACGTTGCGGAATCCCTTCTTGACGGGGAGTCGGCGCTGGATCGGGGTTTGGCCGCCTTCAAAGTTCGGGTGAACCTGTCGTCGTGCCTTTTGGCCCTTGGTTCCTCGCGTAGCCGTTTTGCCCATGCCGCTTCCGATTCCTCGGGCGACACGGCGGCGTCGCTTGGTGGACCCCTTAGCCGGTTTCAGTTTTTCGAGTGCCATGGATTAGGCCTCCTCCTTCTTGGTGGTTCGCTTCTTGGCGGCGGGCTTGGCTTCGGCCTTTTCTGCCTTTTCGACTTTCGGGGCTTTGGCGGGCTTGACAGCCTTGGGCTTGGCTTCGGCTTGAGTTCCAGCTCCGCGCACCTTGATATGGGTGGGCGGGAGGTTGGCTTCGGGAGCCTCGGCGACTTCGGTCACTTCGAGCAGGTGCTTGATCTTGTGCAGGGCGCCCCGGAGTTCGGGGGTGTCCTTGCGGTAGATCACGCTACCGGTCTTGCCTAGTCCGATGGACTTGACGATGGCCCGGTTGCGCGGGGTGTTGGCGATGACGCTCTTGACGAGCTTAATGCGCAGCATCAGCTTCCTCCTTGCGGGCCTTTTCAAGCCACGGGATGAGTTCGGTCGCTTCCAAGCCTCGTCGACCGGCGATGGCTTCGGGCTCGCTGAGAGCTCGGAAGGCCTTTACGGTTGCGTAGGACATGTTGACCGGGTTTCGGCTACCGAGGGCCTTGGCCAAGACGTTGTGAACGCCGGCGGCTTCGAGGCAAGCGCGGACGGCCGAACCGGCCTTGACGCCCGTACCGGGGCTAGCCGGTCGGAGGACAACGGTCGAAGATCCGTGCCGAGCAACGACCTCAAACGGGATCGTCTCGTTCAGCATCGGGACCTTGAACATGGCCTTGCGGGCGGCTTCTTCGGCCTTTCGGATGGCGTCGGGGATACCGCGTGCCTTACCGAGACCGACTCCGACGGAGCCCTTGTTATCGCCGACCACGACGAGGACGGACCAGCTCATGGTCTTTCCTCCCTTGTGGGTCTTGGAAACCTTATTCGATCGAATGACGCGGACGTCGAGTTGCGGTCCATCTTGGATCCGACTCTCGCGTCGACCGGTCATGCGGGATTGCATTCTCATGGTTTAGAACTCCAGCCCGCCTTCTCGGGCTCCGTCGGCGAGACTCGCCACTCGTCCGTGGTAGCGGAAGCCACCTCGGTCGAACACCACTTTGGCGATCCCCTTCTCCTTGGCTCGCTTGGCGAGGGCTCCTCCGACCTTCTTGGCGCCTTCTGCGTTGCCACTGGCCTTGAGTTCCTTTTCAAGCGAGCTTGCCGCCGCCAGGGTGGTCCCGGTTGCGTCGTCGATGATTTGAGCGGAAATGTGCTTCAGGCTGCGGAAGACGGCCAGGCGCGGACAGGCGGCGGTTCCGGCCACCTTTTTGCGGACCCTAGCGTGTCGAACCACGCGAAGCTGTTGTCGTGTTTTTTCTGCCACTGTGGTTCCTCCTTACTTCTTGGCCGAAGCGCGCTTACCGGGTCGAAGCTTGACGACTTCGCCTTGGTAGCGGATCCCCTTACCTTTGTAGGGATCGGGCTTGCGGACTTTGCGGATATCAGCCGCGATTTGTCCGACGACGGCTTTGTCAATTCCGGTGACCTTGATCTGCTGAAGACGGGTCTTGTCGTCTTGGGCGAGTTCAAAGGTGATCCCGTCGGTGGGCGGGATATCAACCGGGTGGGAATAGCCCATGCTCAGGGTGAGGCCCTTTCCGGCGGCGGCGACACGGTAGCCGACCCCTTGGATTTCCAGGACTCGGGTGTGACCGTCGGTCACGCCGACAACCATGTTGTGGATGAGCGTTCGGGCCAGGCCATGCTGACTTCGCACTCGGTACTGGTTGTTGGGGCGGCTCACGGTGAGCACGTTCTCTTCGATCTTGAGTTCCAGCTCGCGGGCGATCTGCTGCTTGAGCTCGCCTTTGGGCCCCTTGACCGTCACCAAATTGCCTTCGGCAATCGTGATTTCGACCTTAGGAGGAATCGTGATGGGAGTTTTTCCAATTCGGGACATGGTGGGGCTCCTTACCAGACCTCGCAGAGGACTTCCCCGCCAATCTTGCGTTTGCGGGCCTCTCGGTCGGTCATGACACCCTGACTGGTGGTCAGGATGCGGGTGGTGAGTCCGTTGCGCAACGGCCGGAGTTCGTCGGTGTGCTTATACACCCGCAGACCGGGGGTACTGACACGCTTGAGCGAATTCAGGATGGGCTTGCGCCGGTTGTCGTACTGGAGGTGGACCTTGATCATCGGAAACTTGGTTTCGGTCGTGATCTCGTGTCCCTTCAGAAAGCCTTCGGCCTCCAGGATTTTCACAATTTCGATCTTGATTTTGCTCATCGGTACATCGACCGTGAGCATCCGAGCCTGGGCTCCGTTGCGAATACGGGTCAGCAGGTCGGCGATTGGGTCACTATGCATTTCTTCGCTTTCCTTACCAACTCGACTTGGTCACGCCGGGGAGCAATCCCTCAAGCGCCAGTTTCCGGAAGCAAATGCGGCAGAGGCCGAACTTGCGCATGTAACTGCGCGGACGCCCGCACAGCTTGCACCGGTTGTAGCCGCGCACTTTGAACTTCTGCGTGCTCTGGCTCCTGAGTATGAGCGACTTCTTCGCCACGGGTATCTCCTCGGTTCGCTATCGTTATGCCCGGAAAGGCATTCCAAATTTCTTCAACAACTCGCGGCCCTGCTCGACATCGGTCACGTTCTTCACCACGAAGGTGATGTTCATGCCCCGCACGCGCGTGACCGTATCTATATTCACTTCCGGGAAAATGGTCTGTTCCCGAAGGCCGATCGTGTAATTGCCAAACTGATCGAAGCTGCGCGGCGGCAACCCGCGAAAGTCGCGGATACGCGGCACGGCAACGTTGAACAGCCGGTCCATGAATTCATACATGCGCTCGCCGCGAAGCGTCACCATGCAGGCGATGTTCGATCCTTCGCGCAGCTTGAAGTTCGAGATCGACTTCTTCGCCTTGCGGATGCACGCCTTCTGGCCCGTGATGTTCGTCAGCTCGTTCACCGCGCTTTCCATCATCCGCGGATCCGACTGGCCGTCGCCCACGCCCATGTTGATTACAATCTTCTCGATGCGCGGCGCTTCCATCACGTTGTCGAGCTCGAACTGTTTGCACAGCTCCGGCACGATCGTCTTGTCGTAGCGTTCTCTCAATCTTGCGGTCACGGTTCTTGTCCCTTTTCTGTCGAGGCGTCCCGCTTGTACTGCACCGGCCCCACCGGGGCCTACGGGATCGCACCGAATCTGTCAGTATACCGGATTTAGCCGGATACGTTCTCGCCGTTAACCTTGAACACCCGCACGCGGGTTCCATCTTCAAGGCGCTTCATCTGAATCTTCGACGGCTTACCGGCCGCTTCACACCACGCCATCACGTTGGACACATGAATCGGGCGCTCGCGCTCAACGATTCCGCCCTGCTGGTTGCGTTGCGACGGGCGGGTGTGACGCTTCATCATGTTCACACCTTCCACGATCAACCGGTCTTCGCTCGGCATCGTGCGAAGCACGCGGCCTTTGCTGCCCTTGTATTTGCCGGTGATTACCACCACCGTATCGCCTTTGCGGATGTACATTGATCGTTCCTTTACACCACTTCCGGCGCAAGGGAAATAATGCGCATGAATCCCTTGTCGCGCAGCTCGCGGGGCACCGGTCCGAAGATGCGGGTGCCG
>DDSL01000149.1:18217-18372 GCA_002343825.1 Chthonomonas sp. UBA2391 | reverse complement strand
AGCCTTCCATCGCGGCCTGCAGAGCGCAGATCGGGTCGCACTCGGTGACCCAAACTTGGGCGCTGAGTGCGCGCAGAGCCTGGGCGCTGCCCTTGCCGACATCACCATAGCCGCAGACGACCGCGACCTTACCCGCGATCATCACGTCGGTGGCG
>DDSL01000149.1:17714-18150 GCA_002343825.1 Chthonomonas sp. UBA2391 | reverse complement strand
GCCGGTGGTGGTCTCTTCGCTGACGCCCTGGATGTTGGCCTTGATGCGGCTATAGAACGTCGGGTCGACGGCGAGCTTGGCGCGGATTGAGTTGAAGAGCGCGGTCTCTTCTTCGCTGCCCGGGTTGTCGAGAACGGTGATGTCCTGTTCGGCGCGGGTTCCGAGGAGGACGAGCAGGGTCGCGTCGCCACCGTCGTCGAGGATCATGTTTGGGGTTCCGCCGTCGCTCCATTCAAAGATGCGGTGGGTGAACTGCCAGTACTCGTCCAGATTTTCGCCCTTGAAGGCAAAGACCGGGGTTCCGCCTTCGGCGATGGCGGCGGCGGCGTGGTCTTGGGTGCTAAAGATGTTGCAGCTAGCCCATCGGACGTCGGCTCCGAGCTCTCGGAGGGTCTCGATGAGGACGGCCGTTTGGATCGTCATGTGGAGCGATCCG
>DDSL01000149.1:0-17696 GCA_002343825.1 Chthonomonas sp. UBA2391 | reverse complement strand
CGGCGAGGCTCAGGTCGGCGACGTGGAAGTCGGTCTTGATCGGGTTTTCGAGCGTGTTCATTGCCATGGATTTTCGGTTTTCCGGGGCCATGGGTGCACAAAAAAGGCCCGTGGCCGACCGGAAGTGGTCGAGTCACGAGCGCCGTTAGTCGGTCTGAGACCTTCACTAGGATGCTGAGCCTGGTCCTCGCGAGGATCGCAACGCTCCTCAGCACATCTCAAGTATTCCACGAGAATCGCAGAAAAGTCAGCCGATAATTGGAGGACATGTCGCGGATGAGGCAAAAAAGCGCAAAGGATCCGCGCTGGCAAGATTACTGGGCTTCCCGGTGCCTTTATCATGGAATGGGAATAACGGGGCGACTATGCTAACCGGGGATTTCTTTCTGCAAGAGGGGTTGATCAATGACGATCAGCTTCAAGCAGCGCTCACTCGTCAAATCGAGTTGGGCGGTGAGGACCCTATTGCCAACATCCTGGTTTCTCTGGGATACATCACCGAGAAGGATCGGGTTCGATGCTTGGGCAAGGTTTGGGGCATCCCCTTCGTCGATATCTCCCAAAAAGCTCCCCATCCCGACGCGATCCACCTGCTCCCGGCGGCGATTGCCAACCGGTACAAGGCGGTTCCGCTCTTCGCCCAGGGCAACAAGCTCTTGGTCGCGATGGCGAACCCGCTCGATATCTTTGCGATCGACGAACTGCGGATCGCTACCGGACTCGAGATCGAGCCGCTCATCGCGGTGGCCGACGACATCGACGCGACTCTCGACCAATTTTTGAAGGGCGAGAGTCAGGTCACCTCCCAGCTTAACGATGTAATGAAGGACTTCGACGGGAACGTCGAGGTCCGCAATAGCAAAGAAGAGGAGATTTCCGAAGAGGATCTCCAGGCGATGGGCGAAGATGGGCCCATCATCCGGCTGGCGAACCTGATCGTGGCCCAAGCCGTGCGCGACAAGGCGAGCGACATCCACATGGAACCGCGGAAGGAAGAGATGGTCATCCGCTTCCGCCAGGATGGCGTTTTGCAGGAGGTGATGCGGCTTCCCAAAAAGGTCATCGCTCCTCTGACCAGCCGCTTCAAGATCATGTCGAACATGGACATCGCCGAAAAGCGAGTCCCCCAAGACAACCGGATTTCGGCGACCATCGATGGCCGCGAGTTCGACTTCCGGGTCTCAACCCTGCCGCTAGTCTATGGCGAAAAGATCGTCATGCGGGTTCTCGACAAGGGCGGGATCAATGTGGGTCTCAGCAAGCTTGGCTTCATGCCCGGAAACATGGCCATGATCGAGGACTTTGCCGACCGGAGCTACGGCATCATTCTCGTCACGGGTCCTACCGGTTCGGGAAAATCGACCACGCTGTACTCGCTTTTGAACCGGATCAACGACGGTTCGAGCAACATCATTACGATCGAGGATCCGGTCGAATACGAACTCGAAGGCATCAACCAGTGCGCGGTCAATAACCGCGCCGGAATGACCTTTGCCGCCGGTCTTAAGTCCATGCTGCGACAAGACCCCGACGTGATCATGGTCGGTGAAATGCGGGACAACGAGACGGCGACCATCGCGATGGAAGCGGCCTTGACCGGTCACTTGGTCCTCAGCACGCTCCATACCAACGACGCCTGTAGCGCGCCGACCCGCTTGATCGATATGGAGGTCGAGCCGTTCCTGATTTCGAGCTCGATCATTGGAGTTTTGGCCCAGCGACTGGTCCGGCAAGTCTGCCCGAACTGCAAGACCAGCTATAAGGCGACCCGCGACACCTTCGTCCGCTATGGCTTCCCGATCCCTGACGTGATCGAGGGCGAGGTGAACGGCGAGTTCGAACTGGTGAAGGGAGCCGGTTGCGATAAGTGCAAAGGGACCGGCTACAAGGGCCGAACCGGAGTCCATGAGATCATGGCCGTGACCGACGACATCCGCGATGAGATTTTGAAGAAATCACCGAGCCACATCCTGCGACGCCTGGCCGAGCAGAACAACATGAAGTCGCTGCAAGACGACGCGGTGGCCAAGATTTTGCTCGGAACGACGACGGTTGAAGAAGTTCTTCGGGTGATCTATGCCTAGTCGCTTAGGACCCGACAATAACGACTATGAGTTCAATGGAGGAGAAAAAGTGTCGAGTGTGCCACTAGACCAGCCCGAGAATCCGGTCGACAAGATCGTTTCGCAGGTTAAGGACGTGGCGGTTTTGCCGCAGGTTGTCTTCAAGATCATGGAGACGACGGGGAACACCGAGACGTCCCCGGCGGAACTGGAACGGGACATCATCGTGGACCCTGGCTTCAGCGCCAAGGTACTGGCGATGGCCAACTCGGCTCATTTTGCGCTGCCGAAGCGCGTGACCTCCATCCGAGATGCCATTGCCTTTTTGGGGCTGAAGCAGGTTCGCCAACTGGCCATGCACGCGGGGGTCTTTGACCTCTTCGTCGGAAAAACGGACAAAGAATCCCTTCGCCGCCGGGCGTGGTGGAGGCATTCGCTGGATACCGCCGTTTGCGCCAAATGGATGGCGGGGCAGCTGCGCGGACTGAACCCCGAAGAAGCCTACGCGGCCGGACTGCTCCACCTGATCGGGAAGACGATCATGGACCGCAGCGACCCCGAGATGTATTCGATGGTGATGATGGCCAGCGAAAAAGCGGTGCCGACGCTGATCGCGGAGAAGCACTTCTTTGGTTGCAACCACGTGGCCGTCGGGGCGGCAATCTGCGCCAAGTGGAACCTTCCGCCCGAATTGGTGGAGGCCGTTGCCTACGCCGAAGAAACGGATTCGGAACAAGCCGACCTGCGGGCCTGCATCGCGATTGGACACACGATCGCCGAACTTGCAACGCACGGAGTTCAGGGCGACCGTCCAGTTCAGGACTATTTCTATAAGTGGGCGGTGGACCGCCTTAATATCGCCGATACCTTGCCCCAGTGGCTGGATGCCGGGGTACAGATCGTTGGACAAGCACAAGGGGCCGCGGCCTAACTAAGAACAGGGAGAAAAGAAGATGTCGGGGAATTTCAATTGGGACCAAGTGATTCAGCAACCGGGTGAGGGCGATGCGGCCAACCCTCAAGGGAACGCGCTCAACGATATCCTCAACCAGATTCCGGATCGGAACGGGGCGATCCCTGCTCAGGATCCTTTTCTGACCCAGGCGACCCAGCCTGCGACTCCGCCGGTCGCGGATCCGCTGGCCGCCGAGGCAGCCTTTGACCAAGCTCCGATTGCCCCTCCTGCGGCAGCCCCGGTCTACCAAGAGCAATTTTATGAGCCAGCTCCGACGGGTTACGCCGAAGCCACGATTCCTCCCGTCGAGCAGGTTGCGGCCCCAGTTGTCGAGACTTATGCCGAGCCAGCCCCGGTCTATGCCGAGCCGACTCCGGCCTACGCCGAGCCCGCTCCGGCTGCCCCGCCCGTCGCGATGTCTCCGTATGAGCCAGAGCCGAGCGCCCCGCCGATCTATGAGCAGGTCGTCACGCCCCCGCCCCCGCAACTGCAGCCCGAGCCGCCCAAGATGCAGGTGGTCAGCGGTGAAGTCACGGTCAACGATCCCTATCGAAACTTTCCATCCGTTCAAGAGCTCCACATCGATGACATTCTGAGGATGGCGGTCGAAAGCCGGGCCTCGGATATCCACTTGACCAACGGTCTTCCGCCGATGACGCGGATCGACGGGGACATCGTCGCGATGCAGTACCAAAGCCTGAAGCCGATGGACATCCGGCGGCTGGTCTTTGACATCCTGAACGACGACCAGGTCACCAAGTTTGAAACGACCCACGAGCTGGACTTTAGCTATGGCGCAAAGGGCCTGGGGCGTTTCCGATTCAACGTCTATATGCAACGCGGCATCACGGCCGCCGCGATCCGGGCGATTCCGAGCAAGATCCCGAGCTACGCGGACCTCAACTTGCCCGAGATCTTGCGCGAGATCTGCAATCGATCCTCGGGATTGATCCTCGTGACCGGTCCGACTGGTTCGGGTAAGTCGACCACCATCGCCGCCATGCTTGACGACATCAACGAGCGGGAGCCCGGGCACATCATCACGATCGAAGATCCGATCGAATATGTCCATAACCACAAGCGCTGCATGGTGAACCAGCGCGAGATGCACGCCGACACCTACAGCTTCCACAACGCCCTGCGGGCCGTCTTGCGGGAAGATCCGGACATCATCCTCGTTGGTGAACTTCGCGACCTCGAGACGATCGAGGCGGCGCTGACGATGGCCGAAACCGGTCACTTGGTCTTTGGCACGCTGCACACCCGCAACGCGCCCAGCACCATCGACCGGGTGATTGACGTCTTCCCCAGCGATCAACAGGACCAGATCCGGGTGCTTTTGGGCAATACGCTCGAGGGAGTCATCTCGCAGCAACTGTTGCAGCGTGTCGGCGGAGGCCGGGTTGCGGCGATGGAGATCATGCTGGGGACTCCGGCCATCAAGAACCTGATCCGCGAAGGCAAAACCCACCAGATGTACTCGATCATCGAGACGAACAAGAGCCTGGGAATGGTGACCATGGACGCTTCTCTGAGCTACCTGGTCCAAACCGGCGCCGCTCACTACGAAGAAGCTCTGATGTGCGCGGTGGATAAGGAGAGCTTCGCCAAGCTCTGCAAACGCGTAGCGTAACGGTGGCGTGGTCGAAGAGATCGCGGATCTCGGGGACCGATGGGAGAGCAAGTCGGGAGTGGTGGCGGAGTGCTCGAGTCAAAAACCCTCCCACCGGCCCCCAATCGCTCCCCAATGCTCCCCGAGATCCTTTAGTCTCTCCCACCGCTCCCCCTGGCTCTCAAACCCCCACCATTCCCCACAATTCCGCGCTAACCCTTTCTCTGCCGGCGCAGCACAGCGGCAACCCCCAGGCCGAGCGCGGCCAACGTCCCTGGCTCGGGGACGGGGTCAAGGACGTAAGTCCTTCGGACGTTAGAGCTTGGGTCAAACTGAATTCGGGCATAGATCCTGTCGGTCACTGGGTCTTGCACCGCCGACCAGATCTTGGAGCCAGCCGGAATGCCGGGCGTGATCGCTCGCAAGTCGTACCAACCCTTTGCATCGCCAACGAAGAAACCGAAGATGCTGTCCATGAGAATAGTTCCAAGATCGCTGAATTGCGTGAAGTTGGGCTGATCGGGGGCCATTTGTCCATTGAACTCTCGGGTTGGCTTTCCTGGCTGAACGATGAAAACGCTGCCGCCATTGGTAAGCAAGATCTCGTCGTGCTTATTGATTCCGTGAACGAATCCGTTGTAGCCCGAAACGGTCGAGTAGACACCGTTTTGCCAGATGTGGACGCGGTGATTGAGCCCGATTGAACCAGCGAACTCATCCCGCGACTGGAAGACAAGCGTGCCGGTGGGGGAGGCCCCGGCCAGCACCGTGCCGTAATCAAAGGCGGGCTCCAGCCGCTGGCCGGTCTTGACGTTGTAGGCAAAGCCAAGCTTTTGGACTGTGGACAGGTTGACTTCGATTTCGCCTCCAACCCAGTCTCCGCCCGCCTTGAACGTGTTGAGATTTGCTCCCTCGAAAGACGTAATTTTACCATCGAGCCCGACGTATCCCGATAGCGAAGATGAACTGCCGAACGGTCTGGATTTAACTGAGCCAAAACTGCCTCCCCATTCTTGGATGTTTATGGAAGTGGAATTATTGATTTGGTTAATGTGCAACCGCGGTCCACCGGCTTGCAGATAGACTTCGAACCCCGAACGGAACGCCACGACGCCATCGCGTGCAGCAGAAACGATCAGGTTGGTCAGTCCAGGAGAGGTGAATTCACCGACGATTCGGTACTCCCTGGCTGACGCCACACTGACGGTCAACAAAAAACCTAAAAAAGTGGCAGGTAAGCCTTGGCATCTCATGAAAAGCAGTGTACGACACTTCGCCTGAGATGAGACACGCAATTGTGCGGGGATCCTTGCTCTCAACACTGCAATCCGCTGCGCGGCTTACAGTGCCACGTTCGCACCGTGACGGAGCGCGGAGCTCCCGCTCCGCTTGCGCCCCGGAGGTCCAGCTCCGGGGCAGTTCGGACGCACCGACCGCTTGCGTCTTCAGCACGAAAATCCAAAGATCCTCTCCCCCAGGGAGAGGTCCGTGAGCCTTGCGAACGGGGTGAGGGTGTTCGTGCTGAAAGGCGGTCAAGGACTCGGAAACGGGTTCGTAAAGGTATCGCCCCATCTCCCCTACGCTCCCCGATGCTAAGGAAAGTGGCCCCGGTTCAGCCGAGCGGCAATCTGCGCCAGGGGCCGCTGCGCACCAGAAAGCCCCTCGGGTTCGTCTCGAAAGATAGCCTCAAGCGGGGTACAGTGGAGCGGGCTGAAAGCGAGATGCAGAAGGTAAAGGCTTGGTCGGTTGGATGTTTCTGCGCACTCGCCAGCGGATCCTTAGGCACATTCTTGACCGGCCCCAGCGATCCGTTCGGCCCCGAGATCGCCACCGGACCCAAGCGGATGTTGCTCATCCCCCTGGACGACCGGCCCGCGACCACCCAATTCGCCCAGATGATCGGCCAAATCGCCGACGTCCAGGTCGATATGCCACCCCGCGAGTTGCTGGGGCGCTTCAAGATCCCGGGGAAGCCCGACGAGATCCTCGCCTGGCTCGACCGCCAAGACCTGCGCGCCTATGACGCGGTGATCGTCAATGCCGAGATGATCGCCTATGGCGGCCTAATCGCCAGCCGGACCAATGCCGTCACCCGCGACCAGGCGATGGCCAGACTCCGCCGCCTCGTCAAGATCCGCCGCGAGGCCCCGAAGACGAAGTTCTATGGCTTCACCAGCCTGATGCGCCTAGCCCCGACCTCGCTCAAATCGAGCGCCAAGTGGCGGGAAGCCCTGACTCAGTACGTGATTCTCAAGTCTCGGACCGGAAAGAACCCCACCGCGGCCGAGCGCAAACGAATGGCGGACCTGCTGAAGAAGATCCCGCCTGAGAGTCTGGCCGCCTACCAGTCCGCAAGGATCCGCAACAACCGGGTGCAACAGGACCTCGTCCGGATGGTCCACAACCGGAGTCTGGACTTCTTGATCCTCGGCCAAGACGATGCCCAAAAATACGGCCCCCATCTCGCCGAGACGGCCACGCTCCAGCGGCTGGCTGACCAACTGAGGGTGCGGGATCGGCTCTACTTCTGCGAAGGTATCGACCAGCACGCCAATGTACTCCTGAGCCGCGCGATGCTCGCCTCCAGCGGATGGGCTCCGAGAGTCCGCATTTACTACGCCGACGCCCAAGGCAAGACCAAGATCGCCCCCTACGAAACCGAAACGGTCGAGAGCAGCGTCATGGACCAGCTCATCGCAAGCGGTGCCCAGGCGGCCCAAGCCGAAGACGACTTCGACTATTCGCTATACATCAACACTCCCAACCCCCGGCCCGAGGCGTTCCAAGTTTTCGCCGACTCTCTGCGAAAAGAGGTCGATCAAGGCCTGCCGGTCGCGGTGGGAGATATCAATCTCGGCTATAGCGGCACCGGCGACCCTCGACTCTTCGAAGCGCTCAGCGAGAACGGACGGAGCATGAGACTGCTAAGTTATGCCGGGTGGAACACCGCCGGCAACACCATCGGGACCGCCATCCCGGCCGCCAACGTTTATCTTTACAGTCGCAAGCGCGCCCGCGACCCGCTCGCCCGAGAGCTAAATCAGCGGTCGTTCCTCCTCCACCGGTTGGTGAACGACTTCGAATTCCACCGGTTCACTCGTCCCCGGGCCTACGAGATCCAGAGCCAGCTCGGCGAAACCAAGGAAGAGACCTACGGTCAAGCGTTCAACGAAATCAACGCCTTTGTGCAGGTCGATGTCCGGCGTAGACTCGAGTCGGTCTACCAACAGCAGTTCCATGGCAAGCGGTTCTTTGCCGGGAACGAGCTGTATAAGGTGAAGGATCTCACCCAGATCCAAGTGGAACTCCCCTGGCCGCGCGCCTACGAGGTCCGGATCGGATTTAAGCTGGAGGCCGAACGCGTTGCCTACTGAACCTCGTCACGGAATCGCCTATGAAGAGGTGGGGGACAACCACTACGCGGTGATCGTTCCGCGCGGGATTGACCTCACCAAGCCGGCTCCGGTGATCCTTTACCTTCACGGCCGCGGCGAATCTGGGACCGACGGGGTGCGGCAACTCTTCATCGGCTTGCCCCACGCGATGATCGACAAGTCCGAACTCTGGCCCTTTATCGTGATCGCCCCTCAAAAACCCACGATGGAAAGCGAGTGGTTCGACCAGCGAGAATGGCTGGACAAGGTCTTGGCCGAGGTCGAAGACACCTATGCCCTTGATCCCGAGCGGCGCTACATTTCGGGGCTGAGCCAGGGCGGACGGGGGACGTTCCGGCTGGCCGGTCGCCTCGCGTGGAAGTTTGCCGCCGCGGCCCCGGTGTGCGGGTGGGTAGATCCCGAAGAGGCGGTCGAGAGCCTCAAGGAGGTTCCGACATGGGCCTTTCATGGCGATGCCGACAACGTCGTCCACTTCTCGGGAACCACCGCCCCGATCGCGGCCCTCGAAGCCGCCGGAGTTGAGACCAAGATGACGATCTATCCAGGCGTGGGCCACAACTCGTGGGATCAGGCTTACCGAGAACCGGAATTGCCGAAGTGGCTGCTAAAGCACAAGCGCTCCTAACCCTCTAGTGCGCTGTCCTGCAGGCCTATACCAAAGGGGATGGAGCCGACTTTGCGCTTTTTGGTCGTCGATGACGAGTTGATCAACCGGATCCTTTGCGAGAAGCTGTTCTCGGGCGCCGGCTGCGAAGTCGATTCGGCGGAAGACGGTCCCACCGCGATTGGATTGCTCTCTGAAAATCGATATGACGCGGTGGTGATCGATTATCTGATGCCGGGAATGGACGGAGTACAAACTCGGATTCAATCCACCGTCCTTGGCCTGGAGCCCGAACCCAAGTGGATTCTCTTCACCGCAATGGAGAGTGCTGACGCTGGACGAATCGCCAAGGAAAACCGGTTCGATGGGGTGATCGTCAAGCCCATCGACCGATATGCCGTCGAGGCCTGGGTGAAGCGCCTGCGTTCGGACTATTCGTCGGCCGCATAGCCCCACTTGGCCAAGGGCTGGAAGGTCCCAGTTCGGAAGAGCACGGCTTGCCGAGGGCTCCTCGCCGGATGCCACATCAGGAGGCCCTGAGGCGTTTGTCGAGCCGCAGTCCAAGCCAGGAATTCCTGTTCGAGCCCACTGTCGGCATAGCGGATGCGGCTACGCTCCACGCTATCAAATCGAAGGGTCACCGGATCGGTGGAGACAAAGCTGGCTTTCTCCTTCGATTCACCTAACTCGGTGCGCTCGAACGTGGCCAGATTCACCCGGCCCGCAAGCCAAGAGTTGTATTCCGTCCGCTCGACAAAGAGAAGCTCGCGCGGCGCGGCTCCCGGGATCGACCACCGGAAGAGACCGGTTCCAAACGGGAAGTATCGGACGAACTCGCCCTTGAGGTCCCACGTCGAAAGCCCCCACTTATTGGCGACGGTTGCCACGGCGCACAGGCGATTGTTGGCCAGAAAGAGCTCATCGCTGACCGGGCCCGAGGCTTGGGAGACGCCGGGCGACCGATAGAGGACCTTGAACCAGGGCTTTTCGGGCGTGAGGTCGATTTGGATGATCGCCTCGAAGAGGGGCTTGTTGGCTTTGTCGTTCCATCTCACCAAGAGGTACAGGTTCTCCCCAAGGAGTTCATAGCCGGCGAGCGCGCTGGCTTCGGCGCTGCGGTCACCGGCTTCGATGCCTTCGAGCATGGTTCGGATCTGCTCTCGACTGAAAAGTCGGGGAGAGGTCGGGATATCCCGGAACTGGGTGGTTCGCTTGTAAGCGCCCTTCGAGACTGTGAGACCCTTCTCGTTCCAGGTCACCTGGGTCCCCATTTCGTTGATCTCCCAAGTTTTTGGAGCGGGCTGTTCGGGTTGGTTGATGACGACCTTGCTGGTGCCCGAGGGGGCGGCAATGGAGAAAACCCCTGCCTTGTAAGACAGATTGACTCCGCCCGATTGAGACGGTAAAACGAAAGGAAGCACCAACGCCAGGAGCATGTATTTTTTACGAGTATGGAATGTCGCGATTGCCCGCGCTACGATAAGGACGGTCGAAAGTGCCTAGATGGAAAGGTAAATCCGCAGAAATGGACGATGGCGGTGGAAGTCGCGAACGTGCTCGGCATCCGCTCAATCTGCTCTATGAATGATCACCGTGAAAAATTGGTTCAATCGCGCGGAAAGAAGGATCAGTGAACGGTCTCCGTCTTTTCGAAGACGAGCAGGGCATACCCATCGGGATCATTGATGAGGACGGATCGATTGCCGATCGGAGCATCTTCGGCCGGACAGATGACCGGAATCTGGGCTCGGTCGACGGCATCGCAGAGCTGGGCGAGGTTCGGAACACGCAGGCTCATCACCAGCCCTCCGCTTCGATCGTAATCGGTTCGAGCCTCGGCCTCTGGTTGTTGAACCAGGAGGACCTCGACGGGGCCCGCGGCTAGGGTCGCGAGTTCGTGGCCATCGAGGGACTGGCGGTCCACCACCGGCAACCCGAGCACCTCGTGATAAAAGGTGAGCGAGCGACTGATGTCGAAGACATCCAAGATCAGTTGGGAAAGGATGGAATCCACGGGTCGAAGGTCAAGCAGAGTGAAAGGGATCGTTCACATCTCCTACTTTCGCGGCGTTCGGCGGGGGTTCCTTCCGAAAAAGTTGAAGAACCGTTGTAAGATGCAGGGCATGGGTGCTAGCCCTCTCGATTTACTCTATCGGCTTCATAAGATCGACGCCGAGATCGCCCAGATCAAAAGCCGGGCCAAGCATCTGGGGGCGACCCAAAAAGCAAAGGCGGTGATCGCCGCCCACAAGGCCGAGTACGAGGCAGCTCTGCAGGCCCGTGACCGGCTGAAGGCCGAGATCAAAGACCTGGAGTTGCAGCAGAAGTCGCTGGCCGACAAGATCCAACACTTGGACCGGACTCTTTATGGCGGCACCGTCGTCGGGACCCGAGAGGTGGAGGCCATGCAGCGCGAGATCAAGGCCTTTGGAGAGCAAAAGGATGCGGCGGAACTGCGGCAGCTCGAGCTGATGGAGGCCCTCCCCGAAGTCGAGACCGCGGCCAAGGATTGGGAGGCCAGAATGGCCACTTTGCAAGCTCAGGCCAAGGCGGAATATGAGGCAGCCCTTAAAGAAAAGACCCGCCTAGAAGAGGACTTCAAAACTCTTACCGCCAACCGACCCAAGGTCCGTGCGACGGTGGACGCCGGGCTCTTGGCTCAATATGAAGCGATTCTGAAGCGGCACGACGGGATCGGGATGGCCGAGGTCAAGGACAACGGGGCCTGCGGAATGTGCGGAACCCAACTCGCGACCAAAATCCTGGAGTCGACGGTGGAGGGAAAAATCGTCTCTTGTCCGGAATGCACACGTCTGCTCATTCAGGTGATTCCGAGCGTATGACTCAAGTGAAAAATGGGTGGGCCCTGATGGGCCTTCTGCTTGTGGGTCTGGGGGGATGTGCCAAGTTTCCGGCGACCGACGCGGGGACCGTGACGACCCGCCTCACCTTCAAGATGCGGATGGATGGACCCATTCGTACCGGCACCGAGTCGGGCGCGGGCGGCGTGCCCTATGTCTACATCGTGGCGCTCCGCCTCAGCCAGGACGACAATCCAACCACCGAAGGCCCGATTCCGGTGATCGCTCCCCCATGGGGCAACGGCTTTGTCGCCGGGAACGCCACCCACTACATCGCCTGGGATCCGACCGCGAGCAGCGAGTTCACCATCTACCGATTTATCAACCCCGAGCTCCAGCAATGGGCCGCGACGGGGATCCCGGTGACCTTTCGCCCCGTCACGCCGGGCGATAACCAGATCGAGTTTGAGGTGGATCTCGCTCAGCTCGAGCCCAACCCAGATGAGGCGGCGAAGGTTCGGAGCATTCAAGTCAACTTTCTCACCATGGACTCGGTGCCCCAAACCGGATCGAGCAAGGAGTGGGACGCGCTGGGAGATCGGCGCCTACCGAGCGAAATCAACACGTTTTTGACCGCGACGGTCCGCGCCAACGGGCTCTTTAACAACCAACGCGCAGGCGAGATCGAGCCCCGACTGGACCAATCCGATCCCGCCCTTGACCTCGTGGACTGGTCACTTGAGGTACGACTCCGC
Organism: Chthonomonas sp. UBA2391; assembly: GCA_002343825.1. Lineage (GTDB taxonomy): Bacteria > Armatimonadota > Fimbriimonadia > Fimbriimonadales > Fimbriimonadaceae > UBA2391. The sequence goes on along the minus strand of DDSL01000149.1, from coordinate 5,511 downwards.
AACTAGGCCATGCCCCGCGTTAGCGTCCTCCTCACCTGCTACAACCACCTGGCCTACATCGGCGAGGCGCTGGACGGCTTAGCTCAGCAGACCTACCGCGATTTCGAGGTGATCGCCCTCGACGATGGAAGCCAGGACGGGACCCGCGAGTACCTTCTGGAGAACGCCGAAAAGTTCGGCCTCCGAATAGAATTCAACTCCAAGAATCTTGGGACCTACGGCACTTTGAACCGAGGTCTTGAACTGGCCAGCGGAGAGTTCATCGCCATCCTCAACGACGATGATGTTTGGCTACCGAACAAATTGGCCGGGCAGGTCGAGATGATGGACCGCGACCCCAAGATCGGATTGGCCCATACGGGTGGATGGTTCATCGATGGCCAACGCCAGCGGATCGAGGGATCGCCGCTCGGATTTCCATTCCCCGACACCCCGACGGGAGACCTGTTCACCCTGCTAGTCGACCACAACCAGATCATCGCGAGCTCTACTCTGTTCCGGTCCGCTTGTGTGGCCGAGACCGGCCCCTTCGACCCCAGCTTCTATGGCTGCGGGGACTGGCACATGTGGCTCCGAATTGCCGAGCGTTGGCACGTGGGCTACCTGCGCGGGGATCACACGCTGTACCGAATTCATGGCGCTAATGCATGCCTCGACGAAGGCAAGATGAATGAGGACGGGCTCCGGATCCGCTCTTGGATCGAGGGTCGGGCCGGTGAGATCATAGCGGGAGCCCCCGATCGGCCGGGAATCGTGGCCGCACTCGCCCACAATTCGGCCTGTTTGGGCACGGAATTCGGATGGCGAGGCGATGTCGGGCGAGCTCGGCAAGCCTATGTTCGTTCCATCCGCCTGATGCCCTGGAGATTCAAGTCCTACGCCCGTCTTGCCGCGACTCTTCTCCCCCGAAAGCTCTTCCGGGCACTTAACTGACCGTTTGCCGAGTATCCTTTTTGGTATGCAAAGGGCTCTGGTTTTAGGTGGTACGGTCTTCGTGGGGAGGGCCATCGTGGAAGAGCTGAGGGCCCAAGGTGTTCAGGTCACGGTCCTTCACCGTGGGAGATCGGGCACCGGACTCTGGCCCGATGTCGAAGAGAGGCTGGGAGATCGGGATGGGGGCCTTGAAGTTCTTGGCGACGACCGCTGGGATGTCTGCATCGACACCTGCGGATACGTGCCGCGGATCGTCCGGCAGAGTGCGGAGTACCTGAAGGACCGCGTGTCTCGCTACCTGTTCATCTCCACGATTTCCGTTTATTCGGGACAAAACGCGATCGACTTCATGGAAGGTGGCCCTGTGCACCCGGTCCCTCCCGCCGAGGTGGAAGAGGTCACTGGTGAAACATACGGCGGTCTGAAGGTCGGGTGCGAGAACGTCGTTCAAGAAATCTATGGCAATCGCTCGACCATCCTGCGGCCTGGCTTGCTCTTTGGACCCCACGACCCTACGGATCGCTTTACCTACTGGCTCTGGGCGATCGCGAAGTTTCCCGTTGTCGTCGCCCCGATGCCTAAGTTTCAGAACCTACAGATTCTAGACGCGAGAGATCTGGCCAAGTTGACCGTGATCGCGGCCACGCGGGGGGTGCCAGGAATTTTTAACGCCGCGGGACAAGCGGTAGCTTGGAACGACCTCATCGGGCATTGCTGCCGAGCGGTCGAGATGCCTGCCCAGATTCTCTGGGCCGATGAAGATTCGCTTCGGCGAGCTGGGGTTGAGCCTTGGACGGATCTCCCGGTCTGGGTTCCTGCCTCGGACCCCAGCCAGCTCATCTCTCGGGTCAACTACGACCGAGCCCGGGGCCTAGGATTCAAGCCGAGAGACATGCGGGAAACGGTGACCGACTTGGCTAAGTGGCTGAAGGACAACCCGAAAGAGGAGATCAAGGTCGGGCTCCGCGAGCCGCGATTGCAAGAAGTCATCCGCGCCCTCGGCGGAGTTTGATTCACCAAAAGCGTAGCAGTGAGGCGTGGATGATCTCATCCTTCTGCTCGGCGACCAGCTGTTCGACGACCTGAGTCGGTTTCCCTTGCAGGCCCCGATCTGGATGCGCGAGGACTGGGGTCTGGCTTCGCGCTGCCGGCATCACCGCCGCAAGCTGGTGCTCTTCTTCAGCGCGATGCGCCACACGGCCGAAGGCTACCGCCGACTCGGCCGGACCGTGCATTATCAGGCCTTGCCCCACGAAGACCAGCGGCCACTGCCAGAGGCGCTGGCCGAGTTCTGCCGCGAAAACGGAGTCCTGCGTGTGCATACCTTTCGGCCCCACGACCGATTCTTCGGCCCTGAGTTGCGCGACACCCTCGACCGAAATGGGATCTCGCTTGAAGAAAGGGATTCGCCTGCCTTCCTGACTCGCGACGAGGATTGGGCAGCGTATGCCAAGAGCTCAAAGCGCCGCCTGATGAACGACTTCTACATCCGGCAACGCCGCCGTCTTAACGTGCTGATCGACGATCTGGGAGAGCCCGTAGGGGGCCAGTGGAGCTTTGACCACGACAATCGCAAACCCGTTCCGAAGGGCCTCGTCGCCCCCCAGCCGCAATGGGTGCCGCCGGACGCGATGACCCGAGAAGTGATCGATCTGGTGGATGAACTCTTCCCCCACCACCCGGGCCGCGCCGCCGGGTTCGGGCTTCCCGTGACTCATCTGCAGGCCGCCGAGTGGCTCGACGACTTTCTCAACAAGCGCTTTGCCGAGTTTGGCCCCTATGAGGACGCGATCGTCGCCGAGCAAGACCTCCTTTGGCATTCGCTCCTTTCCCCGCTGATCAACATCGGATTGGTCACCCCGCTCCAGGTCCTTCGGGCGGCGGAAAGGGCCGACGTTCCGCTAGCCAGCAAGGAAGGGTTTATCCGCCAGATCATCGGTTGGCGCGAGTTCATCAAGCGGATCGACGAGGAGTATGCCCAGCGCGAGATGAAGAACCCCTTCGGCCACTATCGGCGTCTGGGGCCGCAGTGGTGGGCGGGTGAAACCGGCTTGCCCCCGATCGACCGCGCCATCCGCCGATGCATCGAACACGGGTGGGCCCACCACATCGAGCGGCTGATGATCCTCGGTGCGCCGATGCTAATGGCTGAGGTCGATCCCGATGAATCCTACCGATGGTTCATGGAGATGTTTATCGACAGCGCCGATTGGGTGATGGCCCCGAACGTCTACGGCATGAGCCAGTTTGCCGACGGAGGCTACTTCGCCACCAAGCCCTATATCTCGGGGTCGAGCTATGTGCTCAAAATGAGCGATTACACAAAGGGTCCCTGGTGCGAGGTTTGGGATGGCCTGTATTGGCGATTCATCCTGAAACACCGGGATGAGTTTGTGAAGAATCCGCGGATGGCGACCATCGCGCGGAGTAGCGAAAAGCTGGATCCGCTCCGCCGCGACCGAATCGTGGCCGCGGCAGAGGAATGGATCGATCGGGTTACGACGGCTTCTTCCAGACCTTGAGGTCGCCGCGCCTGGCTGCACCTTCGTAGCCAAAAGTCAGATCGCCTTCGGCAGCCTTGAACTTCACAGCGAAGACGTCTGGGCGCACGTCGCTCCCTTGCTGGTTCGGCCGCTTGTTGTCCACGACATGAACTTCGATGGTTCCCGGGATGTGCTTGCGCTGTCCATCAACCATGGTCACGAGGACCGCTCGGCCGGCGAATTTGGCCTTGTTACCCTCGACTTGCAGTTGGGCGATGCGCTCGGCATGGATCGCAACCGGGCGAGCGTTTTGACCACCGCGTTGCTCAAAGTTCAGGCGACCGCGGGTGATGAGTTCGCGCTCTTTGCCGTATCCGGTTCCGACGTGAAAGTCGACATTGGCTTCGCGTCGATCTTGCGAACCGAGTCCGGCCTTGCCGCTGGTTCCGGCCAAAAGGGCGGAGTCTCCGCCGGCTTGGGCGAGGGCGAACATCGTCGTTCCGATCAGAAGTGCCGTCAGGGTGTTTTTCAACATGATTGGTTTCCTTCTGCCCTCGAAGGGGCTTACTCGGGGAGTAGTGACGGCCTAATTTTGCGGTGGTTCACTAGAATTTTCAGACTGACTCGACGAGCTTGGCTTTCACCGCCTTCATGGCCGCTTCGGTTCGGCTGTTCACGTGCAGGGCCTTAAGGATATTGCTGACGTGGTTCTTGACCGTCTTTTCGGCGATGCAGAGTCGATTCGCGATCTCCTTGTTGCGCAGCCCCTGGGCGATGAGCTCTAGGATCTCGGCCTCACGGTCGCTCAGGACATAGAGCTCGGTGTCGTCGGTCTCCTCGTCTTCCTTCACGCGGCGAAAGTCTTCGATCACCTTGGCCGCGATCTTGGGGGTGACCTTGGCTTCGCCCTTGCTGGCCAGCCGGACGGCTTCGACAACGTCCTGGGGGGTTGAGGTCTTCAAGAGATAACCCAGAGCCCCGGCGCGGAAGGCATCGAAGATCGTGTCGCTTTCTTCGTTGACCGTTAGGACCACGACGGCGACGGTCTTTTCCCGCTTCAAGAGTCGGCGGATCAACTCGACACCGTCCATGCGCGGCATGTTGATATCGGTCAGGAGAACATCGGGCGGATCGGCCAGACAGAGATCGAGGGCCTCTTGGCCATCCTTGCAGACGGCCACCAGCTCGCAGTCGCTGAGGGTCGTGATCGTCTTTTGCAGGGCGTTACGGTATGCGGGTTCGTCGTCGACGACTACCACGCGGATCGGATTGGCCATGCCTGCGATTATACAGGCGGTTGTGGCGATCCATGCAACAATAGACCCCGATGGCGGTGATCAGCGTCCGCGGGCTGGAGGTGCATTTCGGTCCGGTTCAGATCTTGCGGGGGGTAGGGTTCGACCTGCGCGAAGGTGAAACCCTCGGCGTGGTGGGCGAGAGCGGATGCGGCAAATCCATGACCGGGCTGGCCCTGATGGGCATGGTTCCCCGCCCGGGGAGAGTGGCCGGGTCGATCCAGTTCGAGGGCCGGGAGCTAGTCGGCCAGAGCGAGAAGGACTGGCGAGCGCTGCGGGGCTCGAAGCTGGCGGTGGTGATGCAGGACCCGTTCAGCAGTCTGAATCCAGTCATGAGGGTCGGCGACCAGGTGGCCGAAGTCTTCCAGATTCATGAGCGGATGAGTCACCGCGACGCCTGGAAGAAGGCGGTCGAGATGATCGACCATGTCGGGATTCCCGACCCCGAGCGCTCGGCGCGAAAGTATCCCCACGAGATGAGCGGCGGCCAACGCCAGCGCGTCGTCATCGCCTGCGCCTTTGCCGGCAAGCCCAAGGCCCTGATCGCCGACGAACCCACCACCGCCCTGGATGTCACGATCCAAGCCCAGATCTTGCGCCTGATGCAAGACCTGCAAAAGGAGTACGGCACGGCGATTTTGCTGATCTCCCACGATATCGGGGTGATCGGGTCGGTCAGCCAGCGAGTGGCGGTCTTCTATGCTGGATCGGTGGTCGAAGAAGGCCCGGCCCATTCGGTACTCGGCTCACCCGCCCACCCTTACACCAAGGCCCTCTTGGCCGCCGTCCCCAATCCGGCA
>DDSL01000071.1 GCA_002343825.1 Chthonomonas sp. UBA2391 | reverse complement strand
CCTGGGTCGGGAGTGGCCCCGGGCCCGACCGGCGCAATTTAGGAGGTCACACCCCAGGACGCGAACTTGCCAATCGCTCCAGGTACTCCGAGAGAGCCTGATCGTGCTCCGGCACTTCGGCGTCGATTTCCAGATACCACCGCTCGGTGTGGGTGGCCGTCTCTCCCGAGGCCAGCGTCTGAAGAACCCCCAGAGATTCGACTTCTAGCATATCATGCCGGGTGAACGTCTCGAAATTGCAGCCAAAGTCTGGGTAGTTGCCCCACGTGCCCGAGAACCGCTTGAAGAAGAGATGACCATGAAGAGCATAGGCCGCGTAGCCCTGCTCTACCCAGGCCCCGATCTTGGTGGGTTCGGTACCGGCCTCTTGCCGCAGGCGCACGCACCTCCGTCCCCAGGTATAGCGCGGGTCCGACATGTCGGCATACGACCAAAGGACCAGTGGCCGGGCCGGGAGCAGCGACTCGGCGTGAGGCCGCTCGGGTGCCTGGGGAAAGAGGCAAACCCCGCCCGCCGCCATCACCGTGATCGCCCACGGGGCGATGCAGATGGGCTCGGATCCGCGGTTGGTCACCTCGTGAATCAGGGTGAAGCTTTCCTGTTCGGCGTTCGCTAGGATGGTGATGGACTTCTCGAGCCCACTCGGCCCGAGGACAGTGGTCAGGCGGAACCCGCCTTCGACTTCGGTGACCGCCGGGGGATCGTTGTCTGCTTCGTAAGTCCGGACTGTATCCTCTGGTGCGGTCCAAAGTCGGTGACCGCCATACCCCTTATAGTCGGGACCGCCCTTGGTGCCCATCGTCCTGGGGTTTTCAAAAAGGAGATTACTCCCGCCCTTTGGTCCGAATCGAACAATTCGGGGTCCTACTTCCAGGGTCGCAATCAATTCCACAGGGCCGGCGGACATCCTGAGACACCGGTCCCATCCGCCGTACGGAATCACATCCATGGGGGCTAGTTTAGACCACTCCCACTAAAATCGGAGTTGGTATTCCACCCGCATCGACCAATTCTGGACCCGGGTTCCGGCGTCGCGCGAGTGCTGCCAACTGACGTTTCCGAGGAACACGCTGAAAAGCTGGCGCGGACCCGGTCGCTGGTCGAATCGGAGGTGGTACCGGTGCATCGTCCGTCGTCGGTCGGGGTTGTCGTTTTGTTCGAGACCGTAATAGAGTTCCAGCGGCGATGGCTTGTCGGCAAAGAGCTTGAGGTGCACGCCACCGGTGCGGCTGCGTGTCCGGTTTTGCTCGTTGATCAGCTCATCCCAGCTCATTCCCCACTGGTTGCTCGCACTTCCCTTCCAATCAAGGCGCCATCGGTTGGCCCGGTGCGCCTGGGGAATCGATCCCAGAATCACATCGCCTCGGGCGACTTCCGGATTCGTCTGGAGTTGATGCGTAAGTTCCAGCCCCTGCGCGATTCGGGCCGTAAAGGCGTAGTCGCGAATCATCCACTCTTGGTCGCCGGGCAGGGTGCGAAGCTTGTAGAAGACCTTGGCGCGGTAAGGCTGCGTCTCGGTTTGGTCCGTGCTCAGCCGGAAAGTGCGGTCTACGGCTTGCACCCCATCGGCCCCGACTTGGCTCACATAGTCCCAACCCAGCGCCGTGCTGCCAATGCGGAAACCCGCCCCCATCTGCCGATTTTCGCGCTGATAGCGCTCGTGGTCGCGGAAGGTGTCGGCTCCGTACTTCAGGGTCAGGTCCTGCAAGAAGCCCAGCTGGATCGGCTTGACGGTCGAAATCTGGAAATTGCCTGTCGCCTGGTAGCGCTGACGGTCGATCACGTTGGTCGAGTAAGCGGCACTACCCACCGCCAGCGCCCCGAGTTGGCCGGGCGTCAACTGAACCTGCTTTTGCTCAGCACCGTTCGCCGTGGATTGAGCGTGGCGGTTGAAGTTGTAGCTAAACCGCATGCCGTTGCCAAAATCCCACCAAAAGCCATAGGTGCGACGCTTTTCGTCGTTCTGGTCCTTGGGGCGATTGATGGTGGTCTCGCTGACAGTGACTCCCGTCCGCGGGCTGAGTTGAGATTCGACCGTATGGGTGTGGGCTTTCTCCGACTCGCCATCCGAGTAGCGGATTTCCGTGTGCTCGGTGCGGACCTTGGTTTTCTCCGTGACGTTCGCTTCATACGCGATCTTTTGGCGATCGCTGTCAGGAGCGTCGGTGTGGGCACCCTCGAATTCGGTCTTCTCTTGTTCGAAGCTCACAGCCCCAAAGCGGCCGAAGTTTCGCCAGACGCCCCACTTGCTGGTCCGGTGGCGATAGAGCAATTCGATCGGATTCTCAACCCGGTTTTCAAACTGGTTGTAGCTGACCCGGAGGTCCTTGTTGACCTGATAGTCCACCGTCCGGTCCATGAAGAATCGATCTTCGCCAGTGGTTTCGTTTTTGGCCACGTTCTGCTGCCATCGCAGACCGAGATTCCGCAATCCCGTCCATTCGAGCCCGAAGTCCGATTGCTGGAATCCTCGGAGCTGGTTGAGCAGATCCCTCTCGGGGTCATGGAGCCAGCCGAGATCGCCGATCGTCTCATCCACCGAACGTCGGTTGAACCGAAACTTCAGCGTCGGATCGTCGAACGACCAGCTTTGGCGGCGGATATCGCCTTCGATCTGACGGTCGATGGCGCTTTGGCTAAATCGAATCTCTCGACCGGCTCCGAGTCGCAAGTGGCTACCGAAATCGCGTCTTCCGAGCCCGGTGATATTGCCGATCCGACCCTTTTCGAAGTCCATGAGGCCATTGACCTCAGCGAAATCCTTCCCCGTTTCCTGCTCGCGGAGCGTAACGTCCAGATTCTTTGATCGTAGCTGAAGGCTTTGTAGTGAGGCACCATCGGCTTGACCCTCGACTTTCACTTCCTGGGCCATCAGCGAGGCGTCTTTGCCGAGAGTGCCCTGAAGGCGCGTTCCCTGGCGCTCAACTCCGCCCATCGACATGAACCGGCCGACCTCTTCTCCCGGCTTGCCAAAATCTGCCGGTTCGTACATCCGGCCGATTGCGTTGACGTGGTTCCAGCGCTCGCCATCGGCCATCGCGCCGAACTGGCCAAACCCTACGTCCGCCTTGCGGATGAGTTGGCTAAACGTCCAACCGGCAAAGCTCAGACCGAAATCGTTGGCGGTGAAACGCGGAGCATCTTCGGCCACACCCATTAGCCAATTTTGTTGGAAGCTCAGACTCAGGCCCTTGGAGGGTTCGAACTTGAGGCCATAGTTCTGGCGGCGCATGCCCCCTTCGCGTTCCAGCTGACCAGCATCTTGCAGGCGAGTCGCTCGGAAACGATTGAACCCTTGCTCCACTCGTTGATCCCCGAAGCTGAGTTCGAGGCCACCCACTTTGAGGTTGGTCCCGCGTCGGTAGAGGCTGCTTCCCGTGTCTTCTTCTAGGCGGAACCCGGAGTACCCGCCCTGCAGAGCCTTGCTGTTGAGTTTGAGATCGACTTCTTCTCGGTGGGTTCCCGCTTCTTGCTTAAGTTGTTCACGATCTGCATTGGCCAGATCGCCAAATCGGTTGAAGTCTCGATCGACTTTTTGGAAGCTCCAGCGGCCTTGCAGCGCACCGGTGTTCAGGCTATATCCCCGCCACTGGATCGACTTATCGCCGTCCTTGACGACGCTGTAATTGGCTCCAAATCCGAGCCCCTTCCCGCCCAAATCCTTGAGGGCAAATCTAGCCCGCTTGAGTCCCTTTTCGCGGCTCAGTGCGTTGACCTGTTCGTCGCTGAAGCCGGCATCCTTGAAGGCTCGGAATCCGCTGAACTTTTGGCTGATATCCTGGATGTTGGCTTCGACCTTTCCGCCCAGCATGCCTAGCGTCAGCGTCTGCAAGATCGCCTGCGACTTCCCGTCGTCTGTGTTCTGGCTGGAGGTCGAACCATCGAGCAGCGAGTGGCTCTGGACCTTACGACTTTCTCCGGCGATCACCACGCCTTCCAAGCCACTACCACCATTGAATCGGAAATTGTTCTTGAGACCGTACAGATTCGAGGAAACAAGGGAGCCATCGCCGCGGCGTTCGGCCATTCCCATGCCCAGAAGGACCTTTTGCTCGCCGCCGGCGAAATGGAATCCGAGCCCGGCCAAGGGGTTCATCGAAGCTCCAGCGGTGGCCTTTGGCGCATCCGCACCATAGCGATAACTGACTCGAACTTGTTGACCCTTCCGGGTCGATCGCATGATCTGGAGGGTGCCACCTTCGTAGTCGATCAAGTAATCGACATCTTTCTGAAGCCGCCGGCCATCCAGCTCGACCGATTCTGAACCGGGAAAGACCTGACCGTTGCGGAGCGGAAGCGAGAACTCACTGCCATCGAGCAGCAGTGTTTCAATCGAAGATTGGCCGCCGACGGAGCTCGGCTTTTCGGCTATGGCTTCGCCGAACCCGTGCGCAACAGTCAACGCGCACAGGCTCATCGCGAGCCATCTCTTTGCCGAGTACCGCATCATTTTCGAGTTCGGTGCTCCTACCGATCATTATAGGCTTAGTCGCCTAAATTTGACCTCGCAATTGCGAGAATCCTCTGAGAAATACGTGATCTCAAAGGCTGGACGTTCCGAGAACCCTGATCGGTACACCAAAAGAGCGGCGGGAGGCTCCGGAGACCGGCGCGGTAGACTGCGACCTAGGAAAATGAATAGCTTCGGTGCCAAAGCAACCCTCGCCGCCGGAGGCCGCGAGCACTCCTACTACCGACTCTCCGCACTCGCCGAGCAGGGACACAACCTCAACCGCTTGCCGATCACCCTGCGGATTCTCCTCGAAAACCTTCTCCGCGCCGAGGACGGTGGCGTTGGCGTCACCAAATCCGACATCGAAGCCTTTTTGAAGTGGGACCCCAAGGCCGAACCCAATACCGAAATCAGCTTTATGCCGGCCCGGGTTCTGCTCCAGGACTTCACCGGAGTTCCCTGCGTCGTCGACCTCGCGGCTATGCGAGACGCCATGGCGACCCTCGGCGGAGACCCCAACAAGATTAACCCCCTGCAACCCGTCGAACTCGTTATTGACCACAGCGTCCAAGTCGATGCCTATGGCAGCGCGGCCGCGCTGATGATCAACCGCGACCTGGAATATCAGCGCAACCAGGAGCGCTACGAGTTTTTGCGATGGGGCCAGACCGCGTTCCGCAACTTCAAGGTCGTTCCGCCCAACACCGGCATCGTCCACCAAGTCAACCTCGAATACCTCGCCCGCGTGACCTTCACCAACGACGAGACCGGCACGGTCTACCCCGACACCCTCGTCGGCACCGACAGCCACACGACCATGATCAACGGTCTCGGCGTCCTCGGCTGGGGCGTCGGCGGGATCGAAGCCGAAGCCGCCATGCTGGGCCAGCCCGTCAGCATGCTGATCCCGCAGGTCGTCGGATTCAAGTTGACCGGACAGCTCAGTGAAGGGGTTACCGCTACCGACCTTGTTTTGGTCGTGACCGAGATGCTCCGCAAGCACGGCGTCGTCGGCAAGTTTGTCGAGTTCTATGGAGAAGGCCTCTTCGGCCTCCCGGTGGCCGACCGCGCGACCATCGCCAACATGGCCCCCGAATACGGCGCCACCTGCGGATTCTTCCCCATCGACGCCAAGACCTTGGACTACCTGCGGCTGAGCGGCCGTCCGGAAGACCAGATCGAATTGACCGAGGCCTACTACCGCGCCCAGGGGCTCTTCCACGAAGCCGGATATCCCCAGGCCGAATACAGCAGCCATCTGGAACTCAACCTGAGCACGGTCGAGCCCAGTGTCGCCGGACCCAAGCGACCCCAGGATCGGACGAATCTCGCCGGAGCGCGGCAGAGCTTCCTGGGCGCCTTCCCCGATTCCCTGCCCGGCTCTCAGGCTTCGAGCGGCGGCGGGACGGCCGTCCTCGAGCGCACCGCCACCGACACCCTCACCCACGGCAGCGTGGTGATCGCCGCCATCACCAGTTGCACCAACACCAGCAACCCCAGCGTGATGATCGGCGCCGCCCTCGTCGCCCGCAAAGCCGCCGCCCTGGGCCTCAAGCCAAAGCCTTGGGTCAAAACCAGCCTCGCGCCCGGCAGCAAGGTCGTCACCGAGTACCTCCAATCCAGCGGTCTCATCCATGACCTCGATGCCATTGGGTTCAACGTAGTCGGCTATGGGTGTACCACCTGCATCGGCAACAGCGGCCCCCTGCCCGAAGAGATCAGCAAGCAGATCAACGACGAGAACCTCGTCGCGGTCAGCGTCCTGAGCGGCAACCGCAACTTCGAGGGCCGGGTCAATCCCGACGTGAAGGCGAACTACCTGATGTCGCCCCCGCTGGTCGTGGCCTACGCCCTTGCCGGGACCATCCACATCGACCTGACCACCGACGCGATCGCCGAGGACAAGGACGGCAATCCGGTTTATCTCCGCGAGATCTGGCCAACCCAGGACGAGATTCAACAGGTCATGACCAGCCACATCACCCGCGAGATGTTCAGCCGAACGTATGCGAGCGTCTTTGAGGGTGACGAGCAGTGGCAGGCCATCCAGGTCACCGGCGGTCAGCTCTATGATTGGCAGCCCGATTCGACCTATATCAAGAAGGCTCCCTACTTCGACGGCATGAGCCTGACCCCGCCCGACCGAGTCCGCGAGCTTTCGGGACTGCGATGCTTGGCCGTGCTCGGCGATTCGATCACGACCGACCACATCTCCCCGGCCGGATCGATCAAGGGCTCTTCACCCGCCGGACGCTATCTGAGCGAGAACGGAGTGGCCCCCCACCTCTTCAACAGCTATGGTTCGCGCCGAGGCAACCACGAGGCGATGGTCCGCGGCACCTTTGCCAATATCCGGATCAAGAACCACCTGGCCCCCGGTACGGAGGGCGGAGTGACCACTTACCTCCCGACCGGCGAAGTCATGGCGATCTATGACGCAGCCGAAAAGTACCAAGCCGACGGGGTGGGGCTGATCGTCCTGGCGGGCAAGGAATATGGCTCGGGATCGAGCCGCGACTGGGCCGCNNCAAGGCGGTGATCGCCGAAAGCTTTGAGCGGATCCACCGAAGCAACCTAGTCGGGATGGGCGTGTTGCCGCTCCAGTTCATGAGCGGCGAAAACGTCGCTTCGCTGGGCCTGACGGGTCACGAGAGCTTCGAGATCGTGGGCCTCGCCGACGCCGTCGCCGCGGGTTTCGC
>DDSL01000052.1 GCA_002343825.1 Chthonomonas sp. UBA2391 | reverse complement strand
TATCCTATGCGCATCTCACACGGCGCACGTGTGCCCCTTGGGTCTCGATTGACTTCAAGAGAAGAGGGGATCTCCCACCACGCGCCGGAGGAAAAACCCAAGAATATGGCAGAACTCAGCATGAAAGAGTTGCTCGAAGCGGGCGTCCACTTCGGGCACCAAACCCGTCGTTGGAACCCCAAGATGAAGCGCTACATTTACGGCGCTCGCAACGGGATTTACATCGTTGACCTTCACCAAACCCTCAAGCTTTTCGAAGATGCTCTGGAGTACGTGAAGAAGATCGTCGAAGACGGCGGCAACGTCCTCTTCGTCGGAACCAAGAAACAAGCCCAATCCGCGATCCGCGAATCCGCCCAGCGATGCGGCATGTACTGGGTCAGCGAGCGCTGGCTCGGTGGAATGCTCACGAACTGGAAGACCATGCAAGGGAGAATCGCTCGCCTGAAGGAGCTCGATCGAATGATCAACGAGGGCTACCTGGAGCGACTCCCCAAGAAGGAGCAGCTCAAGCGGATGGAAGAGCGAGAAAAGCTCAACCGCTACCTGGAAGGCATCCGCAACATGCCCGGAGTTCCGGCCGTCATGTTCGTGGTCGACCTCAACAAGGAAGACATTGCGGTCAAAGAAGCCAAGTGCCTCGGCATCCCGGTCGTCGCCATCGTCGATACGAACTGCGACCCCGATCTGGCCGATGTGGTCATCCCCGGTAACGACGACGCCATTCGTGCGATCCGACTGGTCACCCAGAAGTTCAGCGACGTGGTTCTCGAAGCCCGACCGCTGAGCGAGGCCCTGACCGAAGGAACGATCTCGGACATCAGCGAAGCCGAACTCGCCGAGGAGCAACTCCCGGTCGACGAAGAGCTGCTGAAGGCCTTCGGCGCCGATGTCTTCGAAGAACCGAAGGACTAACTGCTCGCTCCGAGTCGGAGCCACACAGAAGCCCGAGACGCGACAAGCGCCTCGGGCTTTTCCCACTTTTGAAGCGGTCCTCAGGCCGACTTTCGTCGTCGCAACAGGGTGGCCACTCCGAGTCCGAGTGCGGCGAGGGTCGCCGGTTCGGGTACGGGAGCCACTGCGAGCCCGACCATCAGGTTCGGCGAGGTTCCATAGGATCCGACGCTCGTCAGAGAAGTGCTCGCCGGGTTAATCAGCGACAGACTCGAACCCCGGTTCAAGAACATCTTCCCTTCATCCGCCTTCCATACGGCGTCGAGATCATTGGCCGCATACATGTTCGCGCCAACTCCCACCCGGTTCAATACGCCAAACGGAGTATTCAGCCTATTTCGCTGGAAGCCACCCGAGAGGTTGTTGGTGTCCATTGCGTTGAGTGCCCCGGTCGAATCTAGGAACAGCATGTCCATATCGGTCATCCCGGTGGTCGGTTGGTTCTGCAGCAGTTGGTAGCTGTTGTTGAGAAGCGCAAGTCGGCCGCTGGTGAAGTTGTTTGAAATTCCGTAGCTCACCACGATGCCTCCAAGGGATGGCGAGTACTCGACCCCTTCAAGGAACGAGCCAGGAGCTTGGTGGGTGACGACGGAGGCGGTTTGGGCGACTGGGTCGATCTCGATCAACTGCGAGGAGAATTGGTCGATCGCCCCGACGGTGAGAAACTTACTGGTGTTGGGGTTATAGGCAAGGCTAATTGTCCGCACCCCGGTGCCGACGGAAAAGCTGAAGAGTGGAGTTGCGGCTCCGGTTGAGGTGTTGATGGTCATCAACCGGTTAAACGACCCATCCCTTTCGAGGCCGTAGAGGAGGGTCGACGCTTGGGAGACCCCAGCAAGACTGCAGCCTAGGGTAAGTGCCAGTATGCGAAAGTTCATCATCCCATATCTCGGGAGAGTCATGGTTTTGTGACGATTTTTCGCCGTACCGGTTCTTTTTTGACCATCATTCCTCGTCATTCTCAGAATCTTCATCACTCCTGAGTGCTCCAGGAACCCTTGAATTCGATATGGTCCGGGTCCTTGAACCTGAGCCAAAGCCCAAACACCGCCGATAAATCCAACAGGCCTCCATGGGCCTCGATTTTATGGCGGCGTTGCAAAAGATCCTCCGGCATACCGACCTGATGCTTGGACTCGGACTCATCGTGGTGGTCGGGATGCTGATCCTGCCCCTTCCCCACTGGTTTCTCGACTTTGGTCTCGTCATCGCGATCGCCACGTCGGTGGTGATCTTGCTTGCCTCGGTCAACGTCGATGATCCTCTCAAGTTCAGCGTCTTCCCCTCGCTGCTCCTCGTCACCACGCTGTTTCGATTGGCCCTCAGCATCGCCGCCACCAAGCTGATTCTTGGCACCGGTGACGGCGGGGCGGTGATTCAAACGTTTGGCAACTTCGTCCTTGGCGGAGACTTCGTCGTCGGGTTTGTGGCCTTCATCATCCTGATGATCGTCCAGTTCATCGTTATCACCAATGGTGCCGGACGGGTCAGCGAAGTCACGGCCCGATTCACCTTGGACGCCATGCCCGGTAAGCAGATGGCGATTGACGCCGACCTCGCCGCCGGCCTGATCGACGAACACCAAGCCCGCGAGCGCCGCAAAAAGGTCAAGCAAGAAGCGGACTTCTATGGCGCGATGGATGGTGCGAGCAAGTTCGTGAAGGGCGATGCCGTCGCTTCGATCCTCATCATCGTGGTCAACATCATCGGCGGATTCGCGGTTGGCTTCTTCCGCGGCGAAGGCGACGCGATGACGATCCTCCGGACCTATGCCCTTCTTAGTGTTGGCGAAGGTCTGGTGAGTCAAATCCCGGCTCTGCTGATCTCCACCGCCAGCGGTCTCTTGGTCACCCGGACCGGCCAAGAACGCTCCATGGGTGGAGAGGTCATCTCCCAGATGTTTGGCCAACCTAAGGCGCTCGCGAGCGCCAGCGGGGCCCTTCTCGCCTTTGCCTTCATCCCGGGTTTTCCGGCCCTCATCTTCATCGGCACCGGCCTGGGCCTCTTCGGACTCTATCGCTTGGCCAGCAAGCACGGCGACAAAATCACCCAAGCGCTCCAAATCGCACCCAAGCCCGAGGATCAACCAATGGTCACGACGGCTCCCGAAATCAACCCGAACTCGGCCGAGGCGATCCTGCCCCTACTCGCCGTCGATGCCCTTGAGATCGAGATAGGGTATGCACTTACCCGGATTGCCGACCCGAAATCTGGAGGCGACTTGCCCGACCGCGTCGGCGCAACTCGGCGTCAGGTGGCGCTGGAACTCGGCTACGTCATGCCCCAGGTCCGCATCCGCGATTCGGTGAGCCTCGATTCGGATGAATACATTATCAAGGTCAGGGGCGAGGAGATCGTCCGGGCCCAACTCCGACCCGATAAGCTCCTCGCGATGGGAGGCGCCCACGTCCTCAGCCCGGTCGTCGGCGAACCCACGGTCGAGCCAGTCTTCAAGATCGAAGCTCTCTGGATCGATCCCGCCATCCGTGAGCAAGCCGAGATGAACGGATACACGGTCATCGAACCCAGCGCGATCCTTGCCACCCACCTGTGCGAAGTCGTCAAGGCCCACGCGGCCGAACTGATCAGCCGCCAAGATGTCCAGACCCTCGTCGATTCCACCAAAATGATCAATAGCGCCGTCGTGGATGAGCTCATCCCCGCCCAACTCACGATCGGCGAAGTCCAAAAGGTACTTCAACACCTGTTGAGAGAGCGAATCCCAGTCCGCGACATGGTGACGATCTTAGAAACCTTGGCCGACTTCTGCCAGCGAACCAAGGACCCCGACCAACTCGGAGAGCTGGTCCGGGCCGCCATCAGCCGCACCATCACCCGGCAGTACCTCGACGACACCAACAAGCTCTACTGCCTCTCACTCGAACCCGCCTTGGAACGTGCGCTGATCGAGTCGATCCAAAACACGAGTCTCGGCCAGGTCTTGGTGCTTGATCCCCAAGAACAAAACCGCGTCACCGCCCAAGTAGAAAGCGAGGTCCAATCGGCCATGGCCCAAGGAATGCAGCCCGTATTGCTCTGCGGTAACCAACTCCGACTTCCCTTGCAACGCCTTCTGAGTCGATACATCCCCGGTCTGCACGTCGTGGCCTACAACGAAGTCAGCTCGCGGGCCGACGTCGAGATCCTTGGCGCCCTCAAGGTTGCCTAGCGGACGGCTTCGCCTAAGAAGCCATAGTAAAACGCTTTGGGAGTCGTGCTTGGCGCCCGGCTCGCCCGGTTGAGCGCGGCGCGGCTGGCGTTGCTACTCGGCTTGAAGTCTGCTGGGTTCCACCGGAAGAGGTTGCTCTCGTTCTTCAGCACCCACCATTCGCCCCGCGCGCCGGGAACAAAGCCAAAGGTCTGGGTGTCTTGGGGGTCTCCGCTAAGGATCCGCCCCTCGTCGATCCAGGTTCCCAAGAGGTAGTCAAGGGCCGTACGCCCGCCGATCGCTTGGTCGATCCTAGTCGCTTGTTGCCAGTGAGCCGCAGGCAGGGAACGGAAGAGGTCCAGTAGGTCGTTCCCCGACTTTTGAAACCTTCGATAGCTTCCCACCGCGAGTTTCGCGTCATCAAACGACTTTGCCCCGATCATCAACCACCGGGCTTCGGTGTAATACAGATTGAAATTTCTCGGCGCATCACTTGGGCGGCTGCGGATGAAGTAGGGCCGCAGGGCGCGGGTGTTCTCAAAGACGTTTCGATCGAAGAGGTTGTAGCGTCCGCCATTGCTCAGGATCGCGAGATGAGAATTGATGAACCGGTTCCTGCTCGCCGACTGACCGCCGATCCCGTCATCGAAGTAGATTCCCGCCACGTCATCGGCAAGGGAGTTCTCCGGCGGTCCCCCTGGTTCTCTCCGAGTAATGTCCGTGAAGGTGCAATTCTCGATCACGTTGCCGATTTGGATCCACGAGCGACCACTGCCGACCGCGCCTGCATCGGTCACGCTCCGAACGCATCGGGTGAACCGGGAGTTCCGCACCCGGTGAAGCATCCCATGGAGGCGAATCGCCGGACCCTCGGTATCGACAAAGTCGCAGTTTTCGAACTCGACCCCGACAGGATAGTTCACCAGCTGAACCGCGGGACTTGCCGGATAGAGGAGTCCACTACGCTCAAATCGGCAGTTTTCGAATCGAATGCCATCGCTCTTGAAGGCAAGCATAGAAGGACCGAGCGGGTTGGCGGTTCCGTCGGATCGAAGGGCCGCGTCTTGATTCCCAAATCCTCCAATGGTCACGTGAGATCGGTAGGAATCCTGAAAGGTGCAATCGCGGATGGTGACGTTCTGGCTCCTCAGGATGACGACGGCGTTCTGCCCCATCCCGATGAACCGGCAGTTCTCAATCAACACGTCTTCGCAATCCTGCAGACGGATCGCATCCGAGATCCCGGCTCGGAAAGTCAGGTTTCGGAGGACGACCTTCTTGGCGCCGGTGAAGTTCAGCGGACGCTCGAAGATCGTGTTGCCAGTGCCTTGTCGTCGGGGTGAACTCACGGTCAGGACCTGATCCGTACTTGCCAAAGGCCAAAAGTAAATCCGGCCAGCATCGGAATCCAACACGAACTCGCCCGGTTGGTCCAAAAGCTCCAGGGCGTTGATCAACCGGAACCGCTGTCGTCGGGTCCAGTCCGTCGTACCCCGGGCTCCACGGATGGCAAAAGGGTTAGCTCCTAACTCGACGGTGCCATCGGAGGAAAACTTTCGGACCGCCACGTTGGCCACGTCGTAATCCACGTCGGCGAAGACCACCGCACGGGCATTGATCCCAGTCGCCGCGAGGTTGCTCTTGAGCAAGGTCGGCGAACCGCTCGGACGAGTCACTCGCGACCAGAGATAGCCCCCGGGACCCAAACTCGACGCAACCGAAAGCGCCGTGTTCCCCTGAACCACGACGAGGGGCTGATCGGGGGAATTTGCCCCCACTGCCCCGCTGCGATGCCCAGCCTGGCCCTGCTCAGAATGCCATCCGCCTCGAATGGCATCGAAGGGCAGTTCGACCATCCTCACCTGGCCGCGTGCAGAGACCGGCAGCCGTGACTGGATTTCGGCCGCCGGCAACTTCCAGATCCCCGAGGGGAGGCTGAGTCCGGCAGAGATCACAGCTGGCCCCTCCAGCGTGACGCTCCCGGCGTAGTCGATCCGGTTGCGAACCCCGTAGTCACCAGAAATTTGCACCCGGCCTCCACGAAGGATTTCCGCGGCGAGCCGCTCTCCCGGGATGAGATCCGAGGGAGCCTTCTGGGCAAACGCCAACACGAGCGCCCCAAAGAGAGAGATGGAGGTCATCCGCAGGCTACTCGCCGAGTGATTCGAGGTAGCGCTCCGCGTCAATCGCGGCCATGCATCCGGTTCCGGCGGCGGTCACGGCCTGGCGGTAGACATGGTCGGCCACGTCTCCGGCGATGAAAACGCCGGGGATCTTGCACTGAGTAGAACCTGGCTGAACGAGAAGGTAGCCGTTCTCGTCTCGATCGAGAACTCCCTCGAAGAGATCGCTATTCGGTTTGTGGCCGATGGCGATAAAGACTCCATCGGTGGCGACCTCTCGGGTTGAGTCATCGACGGTGGAACGAATCACGGCTCCGGTTACCTTCTTGGGCATGTCGGTGCCAACAACTGCGTCCAGTGCAGAGTTCCACATGACCTCGATCTTCGGATTCCGGAGAACGCGATCTTGCATGATCTTACTGGCCCTAAACTGGTCTCTGCGGTGGACGATGGTCACCTTTTCGCAGTGGCGAGTGAGGTAGTTTGCCTCCTCCATCGCGGTGTCGCCGCCGCCAACCACCAAAACACTCTTGCCGCGGAAGAAAAAGCCGTCGCACGTGGCGCAGGCGCTAACTCCGTGCCCGCCGAACTCTTGCTCGCCAGGGATACCCAACCACTTGGCCGAGGCGCCGGTGGCGATGATGATCGTTTTGGATTCGAAAACCTCTCCGTCGACCGTCACCTTATAGGGCGACTTGCTGAAGTCGACGGCCGAGACAGTCTTTTCCTCGACCCGGGCCCCAAAGCGGACCGCCTGATCGCGGAAGAGCTTCATCATGTCCGGCCCCATGATCCCTTCCGGGAAGCCAGGAAAGTTCTCGACATCGGTCGTGATCATCAGCTGCCCGCCTGGTTGCCATCCAGCAAAGACGAGGGGGTTCAGGTTGGCTCGGGCGGCGTAGAGAGCCGCGGTGTATCCGGCCGGGCCGGAACCGATGATGATCACGTTTTCGCTCATTGGGTGAGGTTCGAGAGTACCTTTGATCAGCACTCTTGAGAGACTTCGACCCGGATCCCGATCGAGGAGATGATCGACGCCACTTGGGCACATTCTTCCTGGCCCGCCTGGTGGACCACGCTCTGACCGAGGTGATCAATCTCCCACGTCTCGATCCAAGCTTCCTGCTCGTCGCAGTGTGTCGCCAAGATCAGAACCGTCATGACCTCCTCGTAGGTGTTGTGCTCGTTATTGTAAACCGTGACGATCCAGCCTCGGTCTTTTCCAGATTGAGAGCTATCGTGTAATTCGGGACGCTCGATGGTCCCAGGGGAGCTACAGAAGGGTTGCATCAGTCATTCCATTCCGGCCCGACCTCGGTGACCACGCCAATGGCGTTGATCACCCGAGCCGCCCGTTCGCACTCCACTTGATCGGCAAAGTGAACCGGCGCTTTCCCGAAGTGGTGAGCCTCCCATGTTTCGATTGCAGCTTCTTCCAACGTGCACCCCGTAGCCGTCATCAAGACATCGACGACATCTTGTATGGGTGTCCAATCGTTGTTGAAGATGGTCACCATCCAACGACTCTCACCGATCTTGTCTTGCAACAGGTCGGGCGATAGGATCGGTTGATTCATGGTTACGACTTCAGGAAGGTCCGTTGCCTTCGTAATGATACTAATTTTATCAATCCTTGGAGCAGAACTGCAAGGAAGAGGGCCAAAAAGCCTAAAAACAGCCTCGAATTGGCTGACGGATCTGGGTCTAGGCGGATAGGTTTCTGTTCTCCGGACGGCTTGATCCGGATCCAAGGCCCCTCTTTCTGAAGAAAAACTTCCCGATTCTGCTGCCGTGCCGACCAATTCGGTGAAAATTGTTCTCGCACGAGGTAGGACTCCGATCCATCGGGATCAAACTCGATGCCTCCTCCTGGCAGACGGCGGAACTGGACCTCTCCTCGGTCTCCCTGGACGATCGGCGCCCCCGGGATGCGGTGGATCGTAACGGCCCCGATCGTCGAAATCGGCTCGGCCCCTGGAATCGGGCGACGGGCGTAGATGAGCTCGACCCCGGCGTCGATCAAGGGCTCCAGGTTCGTGATCTCGCGGATCCTCATCATGTTGCCGTTTTCTGGAGGGGCGGGTTCTTCGCCGGCGATCCTCTTGAACCACTCGACCCGGTCACGGCTGATCAGCGAATCATATCCGGAGACCTCGCTGACTCCAGCGATCGACAAGAGATTGGGGGGAAGCAGCGCTCTGGGGGTGTCGTAGAGATTCCAATCGCCCATCTCGACAGCCACCCGTTGACCAGAAGCCGGGCGAGGCAGCCCGCTCAGATCCGGAACTTTTCCACTAGGAGGCACCGGAACCAAGAGTGCCGCAACAAAGACCATGGGAACCGCGAGGGTGCCCGTCCGCCAGCCATTGGGTAGCGTGGCTCGGGCTCCTCCTACCACCAAGATCCCAGCCAGAAGAGCGGCCATGACCGCCGGGAAGGCTCCCACCATCGCCATCCCGGTCACGTCCTGAGCATTTGCCAAGACCAAGCTCCCAACAATCGTCGCCCCACCAGCTCCAAGAGCAATAGTCGAAAAGCGGCCCCGACCCACCCCTCTGGCGGCCAGAACCGCGAGGCAGAGCGCGACAAGAAAGCCCGCCCGCGCGGGAATCCCGGTGCTTGACCAACCCGGGACTCCGAAATACAGCATCTGATTGAAAGGGGTACCGAAGGCCACGAGGACCCCGAGGATCCCAACCGATAGGACCGGGATCAGGCGGCGGTTCCAACGACCCAAGAAGGCGAGAACCAATCCAATCGCCCCGATTCCGAGCGCGGTCTCGGGATAGGTTGCGGCCGGGCGTCGGAGGGTCGGCCAAAAAGCTTGCGCTTCAAGGGTCTCCGAGACCTTAACCCGCGCAGTTGAGTCCCCAAAGAGTCGGCTGTCCACCAATCCCACCGCCTCGGGTGGCGACATCGCACCTCCCAAGAAGGCCCGATAGCCTTCGGCCGTCGGGGTGTTCCTCCGGTGGGAGAGCTGGCTATATTCCAAAACGGGCCGGATCAAAACGAGGGTTCCAACCGCACACAGCCCCAATCCGACGAGAGCCAGACACAGATCCCGGACGGCAAAGCGAGGCCGAAAAACGACCCAACCCGCAACCAAAGTTACGAGCCCGGCAAGTAACCCAAGGGCAGCAAACTGCAGGTGTCCCGCCAAAACCATCATCGTACTAGCCAGTCCCGCACCGATAAGGCTCACTGCGCGGTCTCTTCGCAGGGCCTGGAGGACAGCCGCTACGAGCCACGGTACCCAGGCAACGGTCGAAATCACGCTCGGAAGCGCGACCCAACCCACCATGAAAGGCGAAACCGCGAACAATCCCCCACCAAGACTTGCCCCGAGGGGAGTCGCCCCCACCTGCCTCGCAAGCGCCGCCACCCCGAGTCCAGCCACGACGAGGTGGAACCAAGCCAGCAACGCTAGCGCGACCCCTACCGGGACCCCGGAAACTCCCAGTAGCACATGGGGCGGATAGTACGCCCCCGACTGCGAGTTGGCGGCCAGTGGAATCCCGCCGAGACTGTGGGAATTCCACACCGGAACGGCACCCGCTGAATAGGCTTCGAGCACCTGCTTTCTCCACCCGTAGAATTGCAAGGCCCCATCCGCCTGGAGGACCTGCCAGGCGGGGAGTCCCTTTGCCCCCGGACCACCTGGAACCATGGTCGCGATTTGATCCCACGGACCGGGCGTTTCACCCCCAATGAGGATGGCCCGCAGCGGAATCGCCGCGAGCAGGCCCATCAAGATGAGCGGCCAAAGCGCACGGAGCTTAGTGCCAGCCAAGCTCGTCGTCCGTTTGGGCGTACCACTCGCGCAGCTCGGGGTTGAGGCTCTGCTTTTTGGATTCGCGGTCCTTCTGTGCCTTTTCAAAGGTCATCGATGGATTCTTGTATCGCACATCGATCAGCTCGGCAATCACGTCGTAGACCCGTGAGTTCTGATAGATCCCAGAGAACCGCTCGGCGCCAGGGCCTAGGGCATTGAGAATCGTGAATTCATTGGTGTGTTGCGATCCCGTCCAGCCGACTTTGGTGGTGTTGCCGAGGAGCAGCGCCAAAGTCGAGCTCGCGGCCGCTTTGTGCTCAGCCAATCGGAAAGGCGAGTTCTGCTTCAGAGCTTGCTGCATGGCTTCCGCCTCGTCGGCCTTCAATTGAACTCCTTGCCGGTTTTCGACAACTTCGCGGATCCGTTCCACCGTGGGTTCACTCCCGAGCTCGGTCAACATCGGTCCGTAGCTTGAGCGAATCTTGCTCACGGCCTGAAGCCCGGCGGTCGAATCGAAATACTCCGGCCCCGACCCATTCAACGAAGGTCCACCACAACCGTGGTCACTCGTGATGACGACCAACGTCTCACCATCCCGGCGGGCAAAGTCGACCGCCACCTTGATCGCTTCTTCAAAGGCAAGCTGATCGTGGATCAAGGCCCCGACGTCATTGGCATGTCCGCCATGGTCCACCCGCCCGCCTTCAACTTGGAGCAGGAATCCGCTGTCGTTATCTCGCAGCGTATCGATGGCAAAGCGGGTCATCTCGGCCAAAGTGGGCACCGCCTCGGCGATCTTGGGGTCGTTGTCGCGGTCCACCGTGTAGGGCATGTGCCCATCGGCAAAGATCCCGAGGGTTCGCCCGGGCCGCGCCGAAAGGAGTTCATTTCGATCCTTCACAACCCGGTAACCCTTCTTGGCAAATTCGGTGTAGAGGTCCATCTTGTCGCGGCGCTTCTCGCGGTTGAAGAACCGGTCCCCACCGCCGAGCAAAACGTCGACTCCGGTCGTCAGGTGTTGCTCTGCGATCAACCCCTCCAGGTCTCGTTCCTCAATCTGAATCGTGAATCCACTCGGGGTCGCGTGAGTGATGGTGGTCGTCGTCACCAGACCAATGTTCATGCCCCGATCCCGCGCGGCAAGCCCGATTGGGTAGAGCTTCGTCCCATCGGGATAGGTGTTGATCATCCCGTTCCAGACCTTTTGACCGGAACCCCAGGCGCTGCCCGCAGCCGCCGAATCGGTCACCAGCGAGCTGAGGGATCGCGTGTCTTGAAGGCCGGTAACCACGTCTTCCTGAGCCATAAGCTCCATCCAATATCCCTTGCGACCCAAGACCAAATCCCGATAGTGAGCCGCCATCGCCAGAGTCTGGAGCGCCATGCCGTCCGAAACACAAAAGATCACGTTCCGAGGCTTGCGTCCCGGCTTCAGCTTGGGGACTCCGCCCAGGGCCATGGCCCCTAATCCAGCCAGGCTTCCACCCAATAAGGATCGACGAGAAAGAGACATGCTGGGGAGCCTACCCGCGCTATGGGTTATCCTCCAAGGGTGCGGTCGTCTGCGCTGTTTGTTGCGCTCTTTTTGGATCTCTTGGGCTTTGGGATGATCATTCCCAATATCCAAATCTTTGCCGAGAGCTTTACCCAAGATGGCCGTTTGATTGGGGCGATGCTCAGCAGCATGTTCCTCGTTCAGGTCTTTGCTTCTCCTTTTTGGGGCCGACTCAGCGATCGAGTCGGACGGCGGCCGGTGGCGGTCGGATGCACCCTATTCGCCGGACTTGGCAACCTAACCTATGGATTCGCCGGAGGACTGGAGTGGCTCTTTCTGAGCCGAATGCTCGCCGGACTGGGCGGCGCAAATGTCGCCGTTGCGAGCGCCTATGTTTCCGCCAATACTCCGGAAAGCCACCGAACCGGCCAGATGGGCAAGGTCAGCGCCGCAATTGCCCTCGGATTGATGACCGGCCCGTCCATTGGCGGGATCGTAGGCGAGAGCCTCGGCAACCTCTCTGTCGGGATCTTCGCCGCTGCCGCTTCGGGACTCTCCGCGCTCCTTCTGACTTGGGCGATGAAGGGGGAGCCCAAAAAGCAAGAGGCAATAGAGGATCGCCCTAAGGCAAAGCGCGGCGCCTGGGACCTCCTCCGAACCCTCCCCGACCTCCGCAACCTCGTCCTCGTAAGCGTGATCGCTTGGTTCTCTCTCGCGACTCTGGAAGGGACCTTTGGCCGACTCCTCAAGAACGAAATGGGACTTGGGGAGAAGGAATTCGGCTGGATCTTCGGTTATGAGAGCCTCATCGCCTTTGCGATTCAGGCCTACCTCCTCCAAAAGATCAGTCAGAGATTCTCCGATCGCACGCTACTCTCCTGCAGCTATTTGCTCCAAGGTCTGGGGTTGGCCCTCTTCCCTCTCGCGCCCTCTCTCGGCTTTCTCTTTCTCGCCTCCACGCTGTATGCCCCCGGGAGCGCGATTGCGAACCCCACGATCAACGCCCTTGCTAGCCGATTGACCGCCGACGACCGGCAGGGTGAGCTCTTCGGACTTCTGCAAAGCACCCGCACGGCGGGGTTTCTGATTGGCCCGACCCTCGGAGGGGCGATGTTTGATTGGAACCCTGCTTCCCCATACTTTCTTGCGGGGGGCATCTGCCTTATGGCGTCGCTTTACTGCTTAAGTTTTCTTCGGTCACCTTCACCCCAGACGACGTGATCTCCATCGTGTAGCGGTCTCCCAAGATGTGCAGACCCCGCAAGGTGAGTTTGCTCCACTGGTTGGGAAGATTCGGGCGGACCGAGAGCCAGCGACCGTTCTTGAGTTCCTTGGACCACGCCGACCCTTCCTGCGGTTGGTCGTCGATACGGAGCCCACCAAATCCGAAAAGCACCGCCTGCAAGGTGCCCGCAGCGCCGGTGGTGAAGTAGGTGCGACTGGACCGCCGCTTTTCGCTGAACGCCAAGAGCGGGTGCCGCGTGAAATCCACCCAACTCGCCCGCCAGTGCGCATAGGAGTCCTCCTTGCGTCCAAGCCGCGCGGCCACGATGGAGTGGATCGAGTCGCTCATCGCCGGGCCGTTGGGTACCGTTTTCTTGTGGAAGCGAGAGTAGACCGCCTCCGCCTCTTTTTCAACGGCTGGATCCTGAAGCGGATAGACGGCCAAAAGTGCCGCGGCTTGCTTATAGGTCCGGAGTCGATCCTTATCGTAGGTGAGAAAAGTAGTGGCGTCGCGGGGCCGCAAGAACTCGCGCGCTAGTTCGGGGCGGTAGCGACGGATGCACCACTCGGCCAGGATGTTGGTGTAAAGGTCGTTGTCACCAATATGAAACTCGTCAGGGCTCATCGTGGCTCGAACCCCGAAGTTACCATCCGGCATACGTTCGCTCCGGGCCAGCCAAAAGTTAGCCGCCTGCTTGCCGAGTGCGGTCACCGGGCCTTGATCGATAAGACCTAAATCCGCCGCCATCTGGAGAGATTTGGCTACCGACCCCGTGATGTGGTGTTGTTGGCGGCTGGGTCCGGGGACGGTCTCCTTCCCCGTGACGCTGCTTTCCCACGGGAACATGACGGCGTCTTGAAGGGGTGCCCGATCACCAAAGGGGATGTTCGGATCTTTGGCCGCCTCCAGCGCGTTCTGACGGGCCTGCGCGGCCATCCCCAGGCGGTACTCCGAGATCACCCGGGCACGATCTGGATCGAGGAGAGCCAAGGCTGGAAAGACCCAGATGTCGGCATCCCAGAAAACGTGTCCAAAGTAGACATCGCTGCTGAGCATCATCGGCGAGACTCGCTCGGTACGGTCGGGATGAATGGAAGTCCGCAGGGCCAGAAGCATTGCCCGGACAGCCTGCTGATCTTCGACGTTCCCCTCAATCTCGATGTCGGTGGTCCAAAAGTCTGCCGCAAGACTCTCTGGACCGGAAGGACTCATGGGTCCGCCATAGGTGTAAATCTCTTGCACCTCGATGGCCTGGGTTTTCGACGCCTGGGCGGGTGCAACCGGGACCGGTCGACTCGAAAATGCCACCGCAAATCCATCAACGCCGGGGGCTCGATTCAGTCCAGCCTGGCGAGTGACGACGTCAAACTTCCACTGGATCGGTCCCTCGATGCGGACCTTCTGCTGATAGATCGCTCGGTCGGGATCAATTTTCAGATCGATGACCACCTTTGCCACGCCGCCCGGACGGCGAATCTCATAGCTCAACCGAACCGCACCGGTCCGAAAGTCCAGAATCTGGCGGTGACGGAGCGTGTCTTGGGCTGAGATCGGCTTGCCATTGACAAGGATCGCCCTCCAGCCCAGGCTCGGGATCGGCTCGATTTTTTCCTCGCCGACGGGCTGATAGCGATCGTGCAAAAAGGCTGAGAGCTCCTTGTCTCCATCGACACTGAGCCCCAGGACCGAAATTCGAGTCCCAAGAATCCCGTTCCAGAGCAGCACCGGGGTCCCGCCCGGGGGGGTCGTCGTGACGACTCGCCAAGCCTCCGCTTGGGGAACCACCGGGTTAGGATCGATGCTTGGTTCCTTGGTCTTTTTCCAGAAAAGAACGGCGCCCACCAAGCCGGCAACGGCAAGGATAGAGAGGAAAACTCGCAGAAACTTCATGGCCAAGCGGTCGGAATCTATTGTGTATCACGCCTAGCCCCTTGCAAAGGATCCCTTACCTTAGGCATACTTCCCGATTGCACCCAGCGGGGGTGTAGCTCAGTGGTTAGAGCNNGCCGGCCTGTCACGCCGGAGGTCGCGGGTTCGAGCCCCGTCATCCGCGCCAGTGTGCCGCGGTAGCTCAGTTGGTAGAGCAAAGCACTGAAAATGCTTGGGTCGCCGGTTCGAGTCCGGCCTGCGGCACCATTTTCTTCCTGCGTCTTTTTGACCTTCTCTGCCGTCTGTGCAGTTATGACGCAGAGTAGGCGCTGGCTCCTCATCCTGTTCACCCTGATCGCCACCCTGATGGTTGGCTGGTCGGCACAACCGGATGGACCCACTTTGAATCCGGGAGACAAGATCCGGATTACGTGTGTTGAAGAACCTTCAATGGACAAGGAGTACGAAATCAACTCCGACGGCCTTGTGATTCTTCCCTACCTCGGCGCCATCGAAGTCAAAGGAAAAACCGAAGCCGAAGCGGCGGCTGCGATTGCAGGGGCTCTGATCGACCAGCAGGTCCTGCGCCGCGCCACGGTCTCGGTTCAACTTTCCCGACCCGTCACCCCAATCAAGATGGTGGTGAGCGTCTCCGGAGCAGTCAACCAGCCCGGTGAACTCCCCTTTGCCGAAGGCCTCCGGTTGAGCGACGCCCTTCGATTTGCCGGACTTCAGGATGATGCAGATATCTCGCGCATCGTGATTACTCCAAAGGCCGGTGAGCCGCGGACGATCTCCTTCGTCAACGATCCCGCGGCCGAAGCGGCCCGCAATCCATTTCTCGTCGCCGGGGATGCCATCACGGTCCCGGCTCTGCCGAAGTCGCAAGACGTCTTCGTCCTCGGTGGAGTCCAGCGTCCCGGACGCATCACCTACGCACCCGACTTGACGCTCGCCGAAGCTCTCCGCCTTGCTGGAGGATTTGATGACCTCGGCGATCCTCGGCGGGTTCGGATCGAACGGCCCGGAACCGCGCCGACCATTTACGATTCGACCACATTGGTCGACCCGATCCCGCTGCAACCCGGCGACCGGATCGTGGTTGAGCTCCAACCGAACCGACGGTTCGTCATGGTTTTGGGCTACGTCACCCGCCCCGGCCAAGTGGAGTTCCGCGATGGGATGACCCTTATGGAAGCCATCGCAGCCGCTGGGGGTCCCACAGATCGGATTCCCGTTGACCGCGTGGCGGTCTATGGACCAGAGGATGAAGGACTCAAGAAGCCCGTGTTCTACAGTCTTGACCGCATCAACCGAGGGTTCGTCGGAGACGTGGCCCTTGCGCCTGGTACCAAGGTCGAGGCCCTGCGAGCCGGCCAGCGCAACCCGAACGGTCTGAAGGCCTTTCTGATCGCCGTCGCCGCGATCTTCTTCCTAGGCAGGTGAGGATTCAGTGGGATCGAACGAAGGGACGCCCGGAGCCAATCCGGGCGCTCAATCGTATACCTGAACGGGATAACGGAGAGCCCCTTGTCTCCATCCTAGAGCGTTGCCCTAGGGTCCAGGTCCCGCGACCGCAGACGATTCCTTGGGTACGGGAGAAGGTCGCCGAAATGCTCCAACAGGCGTCCGAGACGCTCCCCAAGGGCACCTTCATCGCCGTGACCGATGCATGGCGGCCCTTTCGGCGGCAGGAGCTCATCTACGAATTCATGTGGAAGTCGGGTCAGGAGGCTTTTCCTCACCTGAGCTACGCCCAACTTCGGCGCAAGATCAATCGCTGGGTCGCTCCCACCGATCAAAAGGCTCCGCCCGGACACTGCACCGGAGCCGCGGTCGACATCATTCTGGTGGATGCCAACGGTGAACCGATCGACATCACGAGCCCCTTTGAGCGATTTGCCGCCGCTCCGACGTGGGCGACCAATCTCACTGAGGAGGCCTATCGGAACCGCATGATCATGGTCGAGGCTATGCTGGGGGT
The DNA here is from genome assembly GCA_002343825.1 of Chthonomonas sp. UBA2391. GTDB lineage: Bacteria > Armatimonadota > Fimbriimonadia > Fimbriimonadales > Fimbriimonadaceae > UBA2391. The sequence goes on along the minus strand of DDSL01000052.1, from coordinate 2,960 downwards.
TGGCTTTAGCAATTGCCGAGACGAGTATTGGCACTACAGCTACGGCGACGCTGGCTGGGCCGTCCGCGAGGCCCAGCCTGAGTGCTTCTATGGCCTCATCGAGCTTCCCGTCGACCAGTACGTCGAGGCCCAAAAACTATGGGAAGAGGCTTTCCGCGACCGAGAAAACCCCTTCCTTGCCCCTGCTCTCAAGCAGTAGAGCGCCAGCCGTTAGGCCTTGCGTCGCTTTCGGAGGAACGCGGCAAAGCCGATCCCGGCGGCCGCCAGAGTGCCTGGCTCGGGCACGGCTTGCGTCACGACTCGGATGCGATCGCCAGGGTTGCTGGCCGAGAATCGAAACTCGAGCACCTTACGGTCGGGAGAGATGGAGAATCGGTCGGCATTGGCCGAGAGTTCCAGCCCATAGGCTCCGGACGCAGTTCCGTAAGCAACCGACGCATGACCGAGCGCACTGTGCGAGGCGTTGAATGCCGCGTTGTTGACCATCACACCGAGGATCGGGGTCGAGAATCGTACGACGCCCGAAGCGTTGGCGCTATTGGCCGGATCATAGTGGACGAAGTAGCTATCGATCAGCGTTCCCGCCGCGACGCTCCCACCGACCAGGCTGGCCGGGGCATTCACCGTTCCCGTATTCACGTGGTCCAGCGACAGGCTGGATCCCAGAAGAACGTTCGTCTTCTCGGTAAAGACGCTGATGTTGGGACCTTGCACCACGCCCGGGACGACCGAGCTGGGCATGTTGAGGACGGCGCTGCCGCCGGTGCTGATGATCGCGGCTTGGCTGGTCGCGGCCGCCAGAAGGGCTCCGATCAGAGCCAGAGATTTGTTTTGCATGGGTTCTCTCCTTTGCGTCGGGCCCTAATCGGGTCCACAAACAAAAGAGTGGATGCAACTTTTGAGCCAATGTTCATCCAGAGCGAGGGTTTCCCGGTGATCTACCAGGCCCAAACTGGTGACCCCAACAGGATCGGGGCCCGCGCCATCCCCCGATTGCGCTAGGCCCCTTCAGCGATCCCTTTTCCCCTGTTCTTGCTCTCGAAAAGTGTTTCTACGCGGCGTCTTCTTCGAGGTTGACGCTCTTGGCGGGCTCAGCACTGCTGTAGTCCCAGTTGTCGCAATCTAGGCGTCGACAATAGACCATCGTCTGCATCGATCCGTCCTTCATCTCTACCTCCGCCCGCTGTCCAAAGCGGCATTCTAGGCAGAGCTCGGGTTCCAGTAATCTCACTACTCGCAGTTGCCGCTTCGACATCTTTGTCATCCCCCGTCTTGCTTCTGGTAAACCTGTTCCGTTGACCGGGAACCCATCCCATCAGGAGAATTGCGAGGATTGTCGATACCCCCCAACCAACGTCTCGGTTTCAAAACTCGGCAGCGACTCATGCGCCAAAACCTGGAGGAAGTCTGGGAGGCCAGCGGGCGAGAGGCCGAGGACCCTGGGCTAAAGCAGCGCTATGTCCAGCTTCCCCGCCTACCCGTCCGGCTCGTGGTTTGCCCCCAGGGTAAGGCCGTCAACCAGGGGGGCATCGTTCGTATCGCCGAGGCTTATCGGGTTGAGCACGTCGCGTTTATGCAAGAAGTAGAGAACGCGGTCGAGCTAAGTGGGTCGATCGGTGCCTGGACCTGGCAATCCTATTCCCTTGGAGAAAGTGACGAGGCACTGAATCAGGCCATCTCTGAAGGGTTCACACCGGTGGCCCTGAACCTGTCGGACCGAGCGGTCGCGGTCGAACAATTCGAGTGGACTTTCCCCACCGTTCTGGTCGTCGGGAGCGAGAAGAGTGGCGTGCCCGGTCCCATGCTCAGTCGTTGTCGGGCGGAAATCGCGATCCCGATGTATGGCCTGGTCACAAGCATCAATGTCGCCAGTGCCACCGCGATTTGCCTCCAATACGCAGTTCAGGCATACCGAAGGCTCGATCCCAACTTCTTGCCCGCCCGGGGGCGAAGCAAGAGCCTAGTCAACCAGAGGCAGGGAGAGCTGGCGCTTGGTCGTCCCAAGCACGAAGCACGAGGTGATGCGCCCGACGCCGGGTAGGCCCGCTAGCTTCTCGCGGATCAAGGCTTGGTAATCGTCCATGTCTTCTGCGACAACCTTGAGGAGGAAGTCGAAGTCTCCGCTGACGTGAAAGACCTCCAGCACCTGGGGGATCTTCTTGGCCGCCTTGATAAACCGTTCGATTGGTTGGCTCTCGTGCAAAGCTAAGCTGACCTGCACCAGTGAGGTAATCCCAAAGCCAACCTTGGCGGCATCGAGAACGGCGTGATATCCGGTGATGATCCCGCGCTCTTCCAGCTTTCGGATTCTCTGGAGAATGCTCGGAGCGCTGAGCCCGACCTCTCGCCCCAGATCCGCATGAGTGATACGACCATCTGCCTGCAGCCTTTTTAGAATCTGCAGGTCGATTTCGTCGAGTTCATCGCGCAGCGACATTTATCGGACCGCGAGGTCGGTCTCGGAATCGAAGATGTGCAACGCATCGAGATTCACGCAGAACTTCCCGAGGCGGTCCACTTCGATCCGAGTTGCGCTGTCGATCGTTGCCTGAATCGGGTGATCCCCCGCCTTGAGATAGGCCGTGTAGCTCGGCCCGAGGGGCTCCAGAATCTCCACCTTGGCTTCGATCGTGTTGTGCTCGGTCGTGGCGATGGGGTTGTTCAGCGAAGCGTCAAAGATCGCCTCGGGGCGAATTCCGAGGGTCACCGGCTTGCCGACCAACTGCTTGGCTGGGTGGTTGGCGTCGAGGGGGAGCTTGAAGGCGCCGGTATCGACATAGAGCCCTGCCTGTCCGTTGGAAATCTGGGCGGGAAGGAAATTCATCGGAGGTGCCCCGATGAATCCTGCGACAAACTTATTGGCCGGAGCCATATAGACCTTTTCGGGGTGGTCGCACTGTTGCAGGACGCCGTCCTTCATGACCGCGATGCGCTGACCCATGGTCATCGCCTCGACCTGG
>DDSL01000127.1 GCA_002343825.1 Chthonomonas sp. UBA2391 | reverse complement strand
GGCCCTCTTCGGCGAGAAGTACGGGGACTTCGTCCGCATGGTGGAGATCGGCGAGTTTAGCCGGGAGCTCTGCGGAGGCACCCACGTCGGCGCCACGGGCGAGATCGGAATGTTCAAGATCCTGAGCGAAAGCAGCGCGGCCAGCGGCGTTCGCCGGATCGAAGCCGTCGCCGGCGAAGCGACAATCCGATGGGTGGGCGACCAACTAGAGACCCTGCGCCAAGCCAGCGCGCTCCTCAAAACCAATCCCAAAGAACTCGTCCCCGCGGTCGAAAAGACGATCGATCAACTCAAGGAGGAACGCCGAAAGCGCGAACAGCTCGCCAGCCAAGGGGCCGGATCGGCCGAAGCCGAGATCCTGAACATCGGACCGGTGGAGCTTGCGATTCAAAAACTGACGGTCGGCGAGCCGAAAGATGCCCAGCTCGTGGCCGATCGACTCGCCGATCAGAAGCCGAATCGGGTGGTCTTGGTTGGGCTGGCCAGCGAAGGCAAGGTGAGCTTTGTGGCGAAGGTCGGCGCCGACGCCTTGGCCCAAAAAGCCCACGCCGGCAACCTCTTGCGCGAAGTCGCCAAGGTAGCCGGCGGAGGCGGGGGCGGTAAGGCCGAATTTGCGACCGCCGGAGGCCGCGATGCAGACAAGATCGACGCGGCCCTAGCCCAAGCCAAGACAACCCTGGCCGAGATGGTGAACGGATGAATGAACCCAAGCTGAAATTCGACAGCAACGGGCTGATCCCCGCGATCATCCAGGACGCGGCCAATGGCGACGTGCTGATGATGGCCTGGATGAACGAGGAATCTCTGCGCCAGACCATCGAGACAGGGCTCTGCACCTATTGGAGTCGGTCGCGCCAAGAGTTCTGGGTCAAGGGCCTGACCAGCGGGCACGTGCAGCACGTCAAGCGAATCAGTGTGGACTGCGACCAAGACTGCCTCTTGATCCAGGTCGACCAAGTCGGCGCTGCATGTCACGAGAACTACCGAAGCTGCTTCTTCCGCGACCTAGACCTGGACGGCCTCACGATCAACGGGACTCCGCTTTTGGGACCGGATGGATCACCCGTAAGCTGACGACAAACGCGGCCAACACACAGGCGGCACACCCGACGAACGGGGTGTAGCGACTGAAATCGGGGCTGACCATGTGGAAGGCCCCGTAGCACCACGCACCGATCGGGGCCCCGATCATTGCCCCAAGGCCTTGGGCGGTCATGACGGCTCCGATGTTGGCGGCTCGGTTCTTGGGGTCGATCTCGCTGACCGTGGCGTACCAAGCGGGGATCGCCAGCAAAAACCCAATCCCCACCGGGATCCCGCCCAATCCGAGGACGAAAGCCGTCCGCAACCAAGGCACCACCGCGCCGAGCGCTACCACGACCATTCCTACGGCGCAGAGTCCCATCCCTAGGTGGACGGCGCGCGCCTGCCCGATCCGCTCGCCGAGCCGGGACATGGGGACCGACGCGACCGCCATCGCAATGGCCCCCGGGAGGACCAGGAGCCCGAACTGGGTCTCGCTCATCTTGAATTGGTCCTTGGCAAAGAGCTTGATGATGACCATCGGAAATCCGATCCCGGCAAAGGTGAGGAGCCCCAGGGTCACGTATTCGGGGATCGTCCGAAGCGCGCGGAGCGTGTTGGCAAGCTCGTTCTCGGGTGGCTCGGTCCGGGCGGCTCGTCGGGCTTTGACCATCTGTCGGAGATCGGCCCCGCTCGGAACGCTGCGGTAACTCATGAAGGTTGCGGCGGCAAAGAGGATCGCGGCGAAGTAAAGGGAGGGGGTGCGCTCGCCGCTGAAGTCAGCCAGAGCCCGGCCGAAGAGGTCATTGAAAATCCCTCCCAGCGGGAGGGCGAGGGCGATCCCCAGGAGATAGCACGTGTTCAGGAGCGACATCGACTCCTGGCGTTCATTGTCCTCGACGAGGTCACCCATGCAGGCGAAAGCTGCGGGCCACAGCATCGCCGCGCCCAGGCCATCGACCACCCGCAGCAGCATGATGGCAAGTGTCTCGCTGACCCCCCAGGTATGAGGGACGACCATGGTCAACAGGGCGGTGAAGAAGGTCATCCCCGTCCCGAGCACCATCAGTCGGCGGCGGCCAAACCGGTCCGCAAAGCGCCCCATTGGTGCTTTGAAGAGAGCTTCGCTGAGCAAGAACGCAACGATGACGAGGCCGATGACGCCGGAATTGAACCCCCGATCTTCGCGAAGATAGACCGGCATGGTCGAGATGTTGAGGACGGCGTAGCCGATCTCGGCCAGAAGGGCCACGGCCAAAAGCCGCGCCACAGGACCCCGCCGGTAAAGCGGCACGCGGGTCGGCGGCGAGGCAGGCATCGACATGGCTTGCATAGTCTAACCGCTCTCGGCCCGAAAGGGATTCAAACCCGCCCGACTCTGGGCCACTCCGCAAAAAACCGCGATCAGCGTAAGAGCCGAGCAGGAAATCCGAGGCCACGCGACGAAAGCACAAGCAAGCAAGTGGCAAAGAGAATCTCGTCCTCCAAATCCTCTCCTCAAAACTTTCCCCTAATTGCCACTTGCTACCTTTTCCACAGGAACCCCGCATGAGTCGACTTGTCGAAATCACTGATGTCATCCTTCGCGACGCTCACCAGAGCCTGATCGCGACCCGCATGGCCATGGAAGATATGATTCCGGCCTGCGAAGACCTCGACAATGCGGGCTATTGGTCGCTCGAATGTTGGGGGGGCGCGACCTTTGATTCCTGTATTCGATTTTTGAACGAAGACCCCTGGGAGCGTTTGCGCACCTTCAAAAAGCTACTCCCCAAAACGCGAACGCAGATGCTCCTGCGGGGTCAGAACCTGCTTGGCTATCGCCACTACGAAGATACGGTCGTGGACCGGTTCGTCGAGAAGGCGGCCGAGAACGGCATGGACGTCTTTCGCGTCTTTGATGCTCTCAACGACCCGCGCAACCTGACCCGCGCCATCGCGGCCGTCAAGCGCACCGGGAAGCACGCTCAAGGAACGATCTGTTACACCATCAGCCCGGTGCACTCCACCCAAACCTTCATCGATATGGCCAAGACTTTGGTCGACATGGGGGTTGATTCGATCTGCATCAAGGACATGGCCGCCCTCCTGAAGCCCCAACCCGCCTATGACATCGTGAAGGGAATCAAAGAGAGCGTCGGGCAAGATGTGCTCGTCCACGTTCACGTTCACTCGACGACCGGGGTCACTTTGGTCAGCCTGATGAAGGCGATCGAAGCCGGAGCCGACATCGTGGACACCTCGGTCAGCGCAATGTCGCTCGGCCCTGGCCACAACCCGACCGAGAGCCTGATCGAGATGCTGGAAGGCACGCCCTATCACACTAAGGTCAACCTCGACCTGGTCTATAAGGTCCGCGACCACTTCAACAAGATCAAGCCTCGGTACCAGGAGTTTATGAGCGAGGTCACCACAGTCGAGACGGAGATCTTCAAGAGTCAGATCCCCGGCGGAATGCTGAGCAACATGGAAAGCCAGCTAAAGCAGCAAGGCCAGGGCGACAAGATGAAGGAAGTCCTGCTCGAAGTGCCGCGCGTTCGCGCCGCCGCCGGAAACGTCCCGCTGGTTACTCCCAGCAGCCAGATCGTCGGGACCCAAGCCGTCTTTAACGTGATGATGGGGCCCTACCAAGTCATGACTGGCGAGTTCGCCGACTTGGTGCTGGGCTACTACGGCAAGACTGCGACCGTGCCCGACCCCGACGTGGTCGCAAAGGCCAAGGAGTCGGCCAAGAAGGAGCCGATCGATGTGCGCCCGGCTGACAAGCTGGAACCGGAATGGGAAAAGCTGGACTCGGCGGCCAAAGCTCTCGAAGGTCACAACGGCTCGGTCGAGGATACGCTGACCTATGCGATGTTCCCGCAGATCGCGCCGAAGTTCTTCAAGTCTCGCCCCGATGGCCCACTGAACCTGGGCAAGGACCCAAGTAGCTTCGCGGCCGTCTCTGCCGACCCGAATTCCCCAGGCTATCTCGCCGCCCCGATTCAGTACGAAGTCAAGCTGGGCGACAAGAAGATGCAGGTCACAGTAGGCCCGGTCGGAGGTGGCCAGTGAGCGAAACGCTTCTGCGCGAGGAGCTCGCAGCCCTGCGGTCGGAGATCGCTGAACTCCGCAAACGCCTGGATTCTATCGCTCCGGCTGCTAGCGACGAGATCGACCCCGAGATTCTTGCAGTCATCTCGGCGACCATCGCCGCCTATCTCGGCAAGCGCGCAACGATCAAGTTTGTTCGCCGAGCCCAAGCCGAATCGGATTCCTGGAGTAGCCAGGGCCGGGTCGTCATTCAGGGCTCGCACCACCTCAATTCAACCCATTAAATCACCCTCAAGGAAAAATCATGAGCATCACGATGGAAGTCGATCTGAAAACTCGAGACCGCACCCCTATGAACCTCGTCGGCAGTTTTGTCGAAGTTCGCTGGAGCGGAACCCACTCACTGGCCAAGCGCCAATGCGAAAAGTGCGTCTACCTGGTCCGCGGCGCCGAGGGCGGAATGATCTGCCTGGAGCTGATCTATGACGCAATCGACGGCGTGCACAAGAAAGACGCGATCTACTGGGTCGATGCCCAGAGCGTGCAATACCTTCGAGTCCTGACCGAAGCCGTCGCCCAGCACCGCATCGATAGCCTCGAGCGCGAAGTGCTGGAAAACCATCCCAAGGACTGATCTACTTTTGGCCCCGGGACGCGATCCCCGGGGCCCACGACTCCCTTCCCACGCCGGAGGGCCCCCGATGACGACACAAACCCGACTGGATGAACTACAAGAAAAAAAAGCCACCCTCAAGCTAGGTGGCGGACCGGACCGCATTGAGAAGCAACACGCGGCCGGACGACTCACCGCCCGCGAGCGCATCGACGGGCTGGTGGACCCCGGATCCTTTTTGGAACAAGGCCTCTTTGCCGAGCATCGCTGCACGATGTTTGGCATGGCCGGCAAGCCTGCCCCGGCAGACGGCGTGGTCACCGGGGCTGGGCAGGTCGATGGCCGCACCATCCACCTTGCGAGCCAAGACTTCACGGTCTACGGCGGTTCTGCCGGCGAGGTCCACTCCCTCAAGATCGTGGAGGCGATGGAGGGCTCTCTCAAGACCGGTACCCCGTTCGTCTTCATCAACGACAGCGGCGGAGCCCGGGTCCAAGAGGGGATTGATTCCCTGGCCGGTTATGCCAAGGTCTTCTATGCCAACACCATGCTAAGTGGGGTGGTCCCCCAGATCTCGCTGATCTGCGGGCCTTGCGCCGGAGGCGCGGCCTACAGCCCCGCCCTAACCGATTTCATCATCCAGACCCGGCAGGCTCAGATGTTTATCACCGGACCTTCGGTGATCAAGCAAGTGACCGGCGAGAACGTCAGTGCGGACGAGCTCGGCGGCGCAGAGGCCCAGATGCACTATTCGGGCGTCGTTCACTTCGTCGCCGAGAACGATGACGAAGCCCTTGCCCTCTGCCGCCGGTTGCTCAGCTTCTTGCCCAGCAACAACATGGAAGATCCGCCGCTGGCTCATGGCACCTACAGCATCGACCCCTCCCCCGCGCTCGACACGATCATCCCCGAGGACCCGCGCCAACCCTACGACATCCGCGACGTGATCTATGAGCTCGTGGATTTCGGCGACTTCCTGGAAGTCCAAGCCGGCTATGCCGAAAACGTTGTGATCGGCTTTGGGCGAATCACGGGCCGGACGGTCGGCGTGGTCGCCAATCAGCCCAAAGTGATGGCCGGCGTCCTCGACATTAATTCAAGCGACAAAGCGGCTCGGTTCATCCGGTTCTGCAACGCCTTCAATATTCCGCTGCTGACCCTGGTCGACACCCCGGGATTCTTGCCCGGCATCGACCAAGAATACGGCGGAATCATTCGTCATGGAGCCAAGATGCTCTTTGCCTACAGCGCGGCCACCTGCCCCAAAGTCACGGTGATTCTGCGCAAGGCCTACGGCGGGGCTTATGTCGCGATGTGCGCCAAAGACCTCCACGCCGACCGGGTCTTCGCTTGGCCGAGCGCCGAGATCGCGGTGATGGGCGCGGAGGGCGCGGCCGAGATCGTCTTCAAGCGAGAGATCGACCAGGCCGAGGACAAGGCCGCCATGCGGGCCGAGAAGATCAAGCTCTACCGCGACACGTTTAGCACTCCCTATGTCGCGGCCGGAAAGCGGATGGTCGATGACGTCATCCGCCCGCAAGAGACCCGTCTCCACATCGCCCGGACCCTGGAACTTCTCCAGACCAAGCGCGACTACCGACCGCCGAAGAAACACGGCCTCATCCCGCTCTAAACCTCATGAAACTGAAACTCACCATCGACGGAAAACCCTATGAAGTGGAGGTTGAGGTGGTGGCGGAAGACCGTCGCCCCACCTTTACCAACACGGCCTCGGCCACCCCGCTTTTGGGCAGCGCCCCCCGCGCCAGCGGCTCGGGAGGCGGGGCTAGCCTCGATCCCGAACAAGGGATCAATAGCCCCCTGACCGGAGTGGTCAACGCTATCGAGGCCAAAGTCGGCGACGAAGTCGCCCCCGACCAGCCGATCCTGGTGCTGGAAGCGATGAAGATGCTCACCACGATCACCGCCCCCGCTCCGGCCAAGATCAAGGCCTTCCATGTGGCCGTCGGCGACGCCGTGAAACAGGGCCAGGCCCTAGTGGAGTTTGAATAAATGGAAACCCGTACAAAGATTTCTCTGAAGCATATCGATCACGTGGCGATCGCCGTCCCCACCGGCCAGCTGGATGCCCACGTCGCGGTCTATGAACAGATGGGGTTCCGAGTTCTGCACCGCGAAGAGGTCTATGGAACCGACCAGGTTCGCGAAGTCCTGCTCCAAGTCGGCGAGAGCGAGAACCTTCTCCAACTTCTTGAGCCCCTGACCCCTGATTCACCGGTCGCCAAACAGATCGAGAAGAATGGCGGGCGCCCCGGGATGGCGCACGTCGCCTTCCGGGTCGAAGACGCCCAGGCCACCTTCGACCAGATGAAGGCCGAAGGGTTCCAGATCATCGACGCCGCACCCCGGCCGGGCTCCCGCGGGACGACGGTTTTCTTTTTGCACCCTAAGACCCACGCCGAGGCCTCCCTCGGCGTCTTGTACGAGATCGTCCAGGAGGGGGGCGGACATGGCTAAGCTGTTCGAATCATTCCCTCCCGTAAGCCGGGAAGAGTGGAAAAACCAGGCCATCCAAGACTTGAAGGGCGGAGACTATGAGAAATTGCTCGTCCGGACGACCCTCGACGGACTCCGGATCGAGGCGATCCAAGCCCGAGAAGACCTCCCGCCTGAAGACCGCCTGGTCTCCGAACGCCGAGGACTCTATCGCGGCACGGCCGATTGGAAGAACCGCGAGCAGATCCGGGAGACCGACGTCGCAAGGGCCAACATCCATGCCCTACGCGCTCTGGAACGCGGCGCCCAAGAGCTGAGCTTCCTCACCTATCCGATGGGTATTGGTCTGCAGACCCAGGCCGATATGGAGCGACTCCTCAGCGGGATTCATCTCCAGATGGTCTCTTTGCATTGGCAGGCCGGACCTTTCAGCCCCCACGTTTACGCCATGCTCCTCAATGAGGCAGACCGACAAGGGCTTCCCTTTGATCAACTGACCGGGAGCATTGACCTCGACCCCCTCACCGACCTCGCTTGCGGCTGGACCGAGGGCGAAATGGAAGACTGGCTCGACGTGGCCGGACCGTTGATCGACGCTCTGGTCCACACGACCCCGGGCTTTAGTTTGCTCACCATTCGGGGATCCCTCATCGAGAAGTCGGGGGCTTCGGTCGCCCAAGAACTCGCGCTGACGCTGGCCCTGTTCGCCGAGTATCTCACCGGACTGCGGGTCGCGAAGTTCGACCTCAACGAGATCGTGCGGCGCAGCGAGTTACGGTTCGCAGTCGGCTCGCACTACTTCCTCGAGATCGCCAAGCTCCGCGCGCTTCGCGAGTTGCTACCCCGGCTCCTGGGTCCGTTCGATGTCTCGACCCGGCCGAGGATCCATGCCGATACGACGAGCAGCAACAAGACCATCTACGATCCCTACGTCAACCTTCTGCGCGCCACCACCGAGGCGATGTCCAGCGCGCTGGGCGGAGCCGATTCGCTGACCGTTGCGACCTTCGATCAGGTCTTCGACCAGCCCGACGAGTTCGGCGAACACTTGGCCCGGAACACGGAGTCGCTCCTGCGCGAAGAGGCCTTTTTAGCCAAGGTTGCCGACCCGCTGGGAGGTAGCTATTACGCGGAGAATCTCACTGATTCGCTAGCCCGGGTGGCCTGGGATCTGTTCCTCAAGATCGAGGCCGAAGGGGGATTCATCGGAGCCTGGAAGTCGGGCTTCATCGCGAGCGAGCTCGACCGAGTTCGAGCGGAAAAGCGCAAGCGGATCCGCACCCGCCGAGTTCCTATCGTGGGCACGAGCTTGTACCCTAACCTCACCGAACGCCGAAGCGAGCGCCCGCGCAAGTTCCCCAGACAGCCGGTGATGAGCCGTTGGAACGAGAACGCCGAGGACCTCGGAGACCTCCGTCATTCGCTGCACAACGGTCGGCGACTGCAAGACTGGGCCACGCAAAGGCCCCTCCCGAAGACCCCGCTCGACCCCTTCCGGCCCGCGGCCGAATTCGAATCGCTGCGCCTGCGGATCGACTTGATGGCCGGCCCGAAGCCCGAGGTCTTGCTCGTCACCACCGGCGACCCGGCCAAACGCAAAGCCCGAGCTGAATTCTGCACCGGCTTCTTTGGCGCGGGAGGATACACGATCCGGACGGTTTCGCTCGAAGATCTTCCCCATGCTATGGGTGAGGCCAAAGTGCTGGTCCTTTGCAGTAGCGATGAGGAGTACATTGGCGCTCTTGCGACGGTGTTGGGTGTGGCCGGCGGTCGCCCCGTGATCATCGCCGGCAAGCCCGCCCAAATGGAGGAGCTCCGCGCCGCCGGAGCGAGCCACTTTGTCTATCTCGGCCAGGACGTTGTCGAGTTCCTGACCTCCCTCCACGACCAGCTCGGGATCCCGAGCGAGGAGACCGCATGAGACCGCAATTTCTTGCTTTTGATCAGTCTTCGTTGCCCGGCTCGAACCGGGTTCTGGGGTCGCTTTGGAACACCCCCGAAGGCATCCCAATCCAGCCGATCTATGATCAGGACGACCTGGAAGAGCTGGAGCACCTGGACTACGCAGCCGGGGTTGCGCCTTACCTAAGGGGCCCTTACGCGACCATGTATGCCCGCCAGCCTTGGACGATTCGTCAGTACGCGGGCTTCAGCACGGCGGAAGAAAGTAATGCCTTTTACCGGGCAAACTTGGCCGCCGGACAACGCGGCTTGAGCGTCGCCTTTGACCTCGCCACCCACCGTGGCTATGACAGCGACCATCCTCGAGTCGAAGGCGACGTCGGGAAAGCGGGCGTCGCGATCGACTCGGTCGAAGACATGAAGGTTCTGTTCGACGGAATTCCTCTCGACAAGATGTCGGTCTCGATGACGATGAACGGCGCTGTCCTGCCAGTGATGGCCTTCTACATCGTGGCCGCAGAGGAGCAAGGGGTGGCGACCGATAAGCTCAGCGGCACGATCCAGAACGATATCCTGAAAGAGTTCATGGTCCGCAATACCTATATCTATCCGCCTCAGCCAAGCATGAGGATCATCGGGGATATCTTCCAGTATTGCGCCCAGAAGATGCCGAAATTCAACTGCATCAGCGTAAGCGGATACCACATGCAAGAGGCAGGGGCAACGGCCGATATCGAATTGGCCTACACCCTAGCCGACGGTCTGGAATATCTGCGAACCGGAGTCTCCGCCGGGCTAAGTGTGGATGATTTCGCGCCCAGAATTAGCTTTTTCTGGGACATCGGCATGAACCACTTTATGGAAGTGGCAAAGATGCGCGCGGCGCGGATGCTCTGGTCCAAGATCGTGGCCGAGTTCAAGCCCAAGAACGCCAAGTCGATGGCCCTGCGTACCCACAGCCAGACCAGCGGATGGAGCTTGACGGAGCAAGATCCATTCAACAATGTGATGCGAACCTGCATCGAGGCACTCACTGCGGCTCTGGGGCACACCCAAAGTCTCCACACCAATGCGCTCGACGAGGCCATTGCGCTCCCCACGGAGTTCAGTGCAAGAATCGCCCGTAATACGCAACTCTATCTGCAAGAAGAGACTTCGATCACGCAGGTCGTCGATCCCTATGGCGGAAGCTACTATGTTGAAAAACTGACTCACGATCTTGCCCAAAAAGCCTGGGCGCTGATCGAAGAGATCGAGGCCCACGGCGGGATGACTCAAGCGATCGAGACCGGCATCCCCAAGATGCGCATCGAAGAGGCCGCAGCAAGGAAGCAAGCCCGCATCGACAGCGGCGAGGATGTGATCATCGGCGTGAATCAGTACCGCATCCGGGAGGATTCGACGGTACCCGTTCTCGATGTTGATAACATTCGCGTTCGGCAACAACAAGTCTCCAAACTTGGTGAAATCAAGGCGCAACGGGACCCCGCGAGCATCGAAGAGATCCTGGGGCAGATCCGCGAGTGCGCCAAAACTGGGAAAGGCAACCTCCTAGAACTGAGCGTGGAAGCGGCTCGCCGCCGGGCGACTCTGGGTGAGATCTCTTCGGCTTTGGAGGATGTCTTTGGGCGATACGTCCCGACCGCCACTTCCGCCCCGGGGGCTTATCGAGCCCAAAGCGGGGAGACGGCCGGGTTCAAAGGGGCCGAGAACCTGGTGCAGGTATTCACCGAACTAGAGGGTCGCCCTCCGCGGATCTTGGTCGCCAAGATGGGGCAAGACGGCCACGACCGAGGCGCGAAGGTGGTGGCGACGGCTTTCGCCGACCTGGGCTTCGATGTCGATATCGGCGCGCTCTTCCAAACCCCCGAAGAGGTCGCCCGCCAAGCCGTCGAGAACGACGTCCATCTGCTGGGAGTTTCGAGTCTCGCGGCCGGGCACAAGACCCTCGTGCCTCAGGTGATGGCGGAGCTCAAGAGGCTGGGACGCGAGGACATCCAAGTGGTGGTTGGAGGGGTTATTCCGGCTCAGGATTACGAAGAGCTCTATTCTCATGGGGTTTTGGCGATCTTCGGTCCGGGAACCTCACTCCCCGACGCGGCCAAAAAGCTGCTCCGGGTCTTACTCGACGCGCGGACCCAAGTTGTCTGACGAGTCCTTTCTGAATGTTCAACCGCCGGTGGCCCCGCCCCCGGCGGTTAATCCACAGGCCCGTGTGATTGCGCCCCGCCGCGCGACTCCGGCAGAGCTCTGGGAACGAATCCGTCATGGTGACCGGGTGGCTTTGGCCCAAGGAATCACCCTGGTCGAGAGCCTCAGGCCTGCTGACCGCGAACTCGCCCGCAAGCTCGTCTCATTGTGCGCTCCTCTCGCCGGTCGGGCCTGGCGGATTGGAATCACGGGGGTCCCAGGAGTTGGGAAGAGCACCTTTCTAGAGGCATTAGGCATGCACCTTTGTGCGGACCCTGCTCGCCGCATCGCCATCCTCGCCATCGACCCGAGCAGCGAGCTCACCGGGGGCAGCATTCTCGGCGACAAGAGCCGGATGGAGCGCCTGACCCGAACCGAGCAGGCCTTTATCCGCCCTTCACCAACGCGCGGAACTTTGGGCGGAGTCAGCCGCTGGACACGAGAGGTGCTAATCCTGTGCGAAGCGGCCGGATACGATCCGATCTTCGTCGAGACAGTCGGGGTCGGACAGTCAGAAATCGGGGTCGAACGCCTAGTGGATTCGGTCTTGGTGTTGATGCTCACCGGGGCCGGAGACGCACTCCAAGGAATCAAGCGCGGGCTGATGGAGATCGGCGACGTCTTCGCAGTGACCAAGGCCGACGGCTCAAACCTGGACCGAGCCCAGGTCACGGCCCAGAGCTTACGTGGGAGCTTGGCCCTAATGCCCCCACGCCGATGCCGCATGCCCGACGAGTCCATGGTAAGGATTTGCAGCGCAGCCGAGACGACCGGGATCGCGGAAGTGTGGGAGTCTCTCCAAAAACACCGCGAGGTCTGTGAATTCCTCGGAGAATTGCACAAGAAACGGGTTGCACAAGCACAAGAATGGTTGCGTGAAGATGTGACCGAGTCGATCGGCACCCGGGTTGCAGCCCATCCGGTCGTCCGAGCCCGACTGAAGGCTGCCGAGGAACTCCTTTTGGAGGGCAAGTTGCCTCCCCTGTTGGCCCAATGGGTGGTGGAGGGTTTTCCATGGGAGAAGCTGGAGGGTTGATGGAACGCCATTCGATTCGCGTCCCACTAGATTGGCTTGCGGCCGCCTCGGCCCAAGGCCGCGCCCTCGGTTCGGGGGACGAACACCCGCGAACCTCTGCCCCGAGGCTGCCGCAAGAACTGGAACTCGCGGCTCACCGCTGGCCATGCGCCAACCCCCAGACCGACCCGATCTTCTTCCTGGTTGGTGGCCCCGGCGAACACCCTCGGCCCTACCTGGAACACCCACCTTTCCAGGAAGCGTTGGCCCAGTTCGCCCAGGTGGCAGATCTCTGGCTGATCGACCAGCGCGGGACCGGAGACTCCGCCGGACCACTGGCCGGGAAGATCGATCTCACCCCGCCTCCAGAAGCCTATTCGGCAGATCTGTGGAGCCCGACCCGCGAAGCAATCACCCATGAGATCGCCGCGCGAGAGCTCAATCCGACGCACTGGAACGCGCTCCAGTCGGCCCACGACCTCGTAGCCTGGGCGGATCACCTCGGGACCGACCGCGTGAACCTTCTCGCCCTCAGCTATGGCACCCACCTCAGCCAGCACCTCATGAACCTGGCCCCAGACCGGGTGGCGAAAGCTGTCTTTGGCGGCTTCGAGGGGCTCGACCAGACCTTCAAACTCCCTGCCAACACTGACGCGGTTCTGGCCCGGCACGGCGAAACCTTTCACCACCGGGTCCGGAAGGCACTGGAAGCCGACGTACCGGGGCTGAGCCGCGAAGCCCGACAGATCTGGATCGCGAGCATGGTCGGGATGAGCAACCGGTTCAAGCACCTCGACCGCATCTTGACGGGGCTGGCTGGCGGAAGCCTCGAAGGACTCGAGCGCGACCTAGCCGGATTCAAGAAGCTCTGGCAGCGCCCGCTGACGTTCTACCTCTTCGACGCCGCCTCAGGGGCGAGCGCCGATCGATGGCGCGAGATTGAAAAGCAAGCCCCGAACTCACTCCTCGGCTGGGGGCCGAACTTCCCGTTCCGTGGGCCAGAGCCAGGCTGGCCAACCTCGAAAATGGGCGTATCCCAAGAACCAATTCCCCACCCGATCCTAGTCTTCACGGGTGAGTGGGACGCCTTCACGCCGGATCTCAATGTGCCACGGGATTGGCCCCGGCTCTTGCATCGGCCACTCCAAGGAGCCTTTCACAACGATTTTCTAGCCCGAGAAGAATTCGTGCGGGCCGGGGTCGAGTTCTTTGTGACCCAAATGGGAGCGTAGAATAGAGCCGTGCCGACCACCGACCGACTGCGAGATGGCCTTGCCCGCGAAATCGGGGCCGAGCGCATCCTGAGCGGACCCTCGGTCGAACGGACCTATGAGAGCGATGCCTACAATGTCGATCGCTCGCAGCCGACCGTGGTGGTGTTGCCGGAATCGACGGACGAGGTCGCAAAGGTGGTGCGGTGGTGCCGCCGGGAAGGCATTCCCTTTACGGCGCGAGGCGCCGGAACCGGGCTGAGCGGAGGAGCCATGCCAGCCCTCGGGGGAGTGGTGATCTCCACCAAAAAGCTCAACCGTATCCTTGAGATCGACCTCCCCAACCGCCGAATGAGGGCCCAGGCCGGGGTCACGAATATCGCATTGAGCAAGGCCGTGGCGGCTCATGGCTTACACTTTGCCCCCGACCCAAGCTCCCAAACGGTGGCCACACTGGGGGGCAACATCGCCGAGAATTCGGGCGGGCCCCACACCCTGAAGTATGGGGTCACCGCGCCGCACATCCTGGGACTGACGCTCATCGATGCGGAGGGAGAGATCCTAGAACTGGAGCGCGGCTTTGGTCCGGATTGGATCGGGATGGTCGTCGGGAGCGAGGGGACTCTTGGGGTGGTCACCGAGGCTTGGGTTCGGTTGACTCCGGTGCCCGAGCACGTCGAAACCGCCCTGGCTTGCTTTGGTACCGTCCGAGAGGCGAGCGAGTGCGTCAGCGCGATCATCTCCCGGGGGGTCTTGCCGGCCGCGTTGGAGATGATGGATCGCAACATCCTCATGGCACTGCGGGCTGCATTCGGGTTGGAATTCCCCGATGCCACCCAGGCCATGCTCCTAGTGGAATGCGATGGTCCGCGCGAGGCTTGTCGGCAAGAGATCGAGGCGGTGGAACAGGCGTTCCGTGACTTTGGGGCGATCACCCAACAGCGCGCTCGGGACGCGGCCGAGCGCGCCAAGCTCTGGACCGCTCGCAAGAAGGGGGTCGGTGCGATGGGGCGGCTCGCACCTTCTGTGGTGACCCACGACGGGGTGATCCCTCGATCCAAGCTGCCCGAGATGCTGGACGCGGTTTATGAGATTGCCGCACGGTATCAGATCGGGGTCGCCAACCTCTTCCATGCTGGGGACGGAAACCTGCACCCGTGCTTCTACTTCGACGACCGCGATCCGAGGCAGGTCGAAGCCGTCGTGGCGGCCGGAACCGAGGTCATCCAGAAGTGCATCGAACTCGGCGGCAGCGTGACCGGCGAACACGGGATCGGGGTCGAGAAGCTGGACCTGATGGGTCTCATGTTCAGCCCCGGGGACCTCGCCTATCAGGCGCGATTGAAGGAGATTTTCGGGACGAACGAGCTCTGCAACCCGTGCAAGGTGCTGCCGAACCAGAGGGGGTGCCAAGAGCACCGGCTTCGATGGCGCGGGGTGGCGACGTGAGGTTTTGGGGTCTGGACTTTCCCGAACCGCTTCCAGAGCGAGAGGCGGAGATCTCGGCGGCGGACTTGGTCGCAACGTTTTCGGCGGGTTGGACTCTTGGGGAAGTCCAGTCGATGCTGCGATCCGAGGGTTTGCTGATTCCCCATGGGGGACTCTGCCTGGAGCATCCGGCGTCGCAATGGCCAGTTCGGGCGGCGGATCTCACCTTAGAGCAGGCGATCGGGTTCGATTTTCCCCACGCCTTGGGGCATCTGTATGGCGGCTGGACCGACTGGGTATTGGGGCTGACGGTCGAGGATGCGAACTCACCGGGTTCCGAGGTGAAGCTCGGCAGCCGGGTCGTCAAGTCGGTCGCGGGATACGACGGGCAAAAGCTCTTTTGCGGGGCGCTGGGGGCGTTCGGCCGAATCGTGAGCGTGACCCTCCGGGTCTACCCTCTGTCCGTTCCGCTCCATGCTGATCTTCGGGGGTCTGGAGGCCCGCCCTCCGAGGATTGCGTACTCCATCGGGTCCGCCCCGCCGACCTTGCAGCACTGGAGGCGACGGTCGGAGAACATGCCCTAGCTCTCGACCGACTTGGGGCCTGGGCGGTCTATCCCCTCGGTCAGAAGGAGGATCCTCCGCTCCGATTCGCCGGGGACCAGCTTTGGCGCTATGGCCAGGTTCCCGAACTCAACCCCGCCGCACGACGGTTGTTGACCCAAGCCAAGGTCCAACTCGACCCGAACGACCAGCACCAACCGGCGCTCTGGAGGCCAGCTTGAGCAACCATCACGACCTTGAGGAACTCACGACTCATTGCATCCGATGCGGCTTCTGCCTCGAGAGTTGCCCGACTTTCAAGATCACCGGGGCCGAGCCCGAGTCACCGCGAGGGCGGATCTACCTGGTCCGTGGGGCCCTCGAGGGCAAGCTCCCTTGGCAAGAAATCCAGGAACCCCTCGACCACTGCCTGGGGTGCCGAGCCTGCGAAACGGCCTGCCCAAGCGGGGTCGAATATGGAGCCATCCTGGAACTTGCCCGAGAGAGACTTGGGTCCAAACCGGCGACGAAGGCTCTCTTGACTGGCCTCACCAACCCTGGTTTGGCCAAGATTCAGTTCACCCTCGGCAGGATGCTCCCGGGCAAGCGGATGCCGGCCGCTCTCAGTCGATTGATCGCGGGGTCCCCTGCCGAGGCAGATCTCCCGAGGCCCCAGCCAACGATCCCCTGGCCCGAGCTTGATGAGTCCAAACTCCCCCCAGTCACCGGGCAGGTGGCGCTGGTTTTGGGATGCGTGATGCGGGTGCTCTACGATCCCGTGCACACGGCCACCAAGCGGCTGCTGCGGCGGGTTGGACTCGAAACGGTTGAGATTGCGGCGCCCTGCTGCGGGGCCTTGCATGCCCACGCCGGGATGCTGGACGAGGCGCGGACGAGGGCCCAGCAGATGGCGGCCGCGATTCCGCCGGGGATCCCCATCGTTCTGAACTCGGCGGGATGCGGATCGACGATGCGTGAATACGGCTTTCTCGACCCAGGCCTTTCGGGAATCGCCAATCGAGTGCGAGACCTGAGCGAGATCCTTTTGGAACACGGAATGGTCGAGGCCCTGCGGGAGGCTCAGGGATTCGGCGGAAAGCGGATCACCTACCACGATGCTTGCCACCTTGCCCATGGCCAAAAGGTCACCCAGCCGCCCCGCGAACTGCTGAAGGCGATCCCGGGTGCTGAGTTCGTCGAGATCGACGAAGCCGACACCTGCTGTGGCAGCGCCGGGATCTACAACGTGGTCCAACCCCAGATGGCGCGGGCGCTCCTTGAGCGGAAATGGGGACATATCGCCGCCAGCGGGGCCAGCCTCGTCAGCACCGGCAACCCGGGCTGCCTCGCTTGGATCGAGCAGAAATCCCGCGAAACCGGCCAGCAGATTGCGGTCGAGCACACGGCCATCACGCTCGAAAGGGCGTGGGGATAGGGGGTTAGAGATTAGAGATTAGAGATTAGAGATTAGAGATTGGAGATTGGGAACTGGCACTACGGACTTTCTATCATCTAATAACCAATCACTAATCTCTAATCTCTAATCTCTAATCTCTAATCTCGAACCCCGGTACTCTTGCCTCATGTTCATCACCCTGGAGGGTCCCGAAGGCGCAGGAAAAACGACGCTCATCCGGGGGTTGGCCGAGAGGTTAATGGCCGAGGGCCGAGCGGTGGTCACGACTCGCGAACCCGGGGCTGGACCCGTCGGCGGCCTGATCCGGGAGATTCTCCTCGGCGACAACGAGATCCATCCGCGGGCGGAGCTGCTCCTCTTCCTCGCCGACCGAGCTCAACACGTCGAGGATCTGATCCGCCCTGCTCTGGACGGAGGGCAGGTCGTCCTCTGCGACCGACACGCCGACTCGACGGTGGTGTATCAGGGCTACGGCCGAGGGCTGGACCGCGACGAACTGCGGCGGATGAACGCCCACGCCACGGGCGGACTGGTTCCCGACCTGACTCTGCTCCTGGACATCGATCCAGAGTTGGGCTTACAGCGTCAGGAGCGGGCCGACAGACTCGGCGGCGAAGGGCTGGAATTCCATCAGCGCGTCCGGGAGGGATTTTTGAGCGAGGCAAAACGCGAACCCTCACGCTGGGTGATTCTGAACGCACAGGAGCCCGCCCCCCAAGTGGAGGAACGGGCGTGGAAGGTGATCGCCGAGAGGCTCAGAGCAAAAGCTTAGGCGGACGCTTGGGTCTTACTGACGTAGGCTCCCAATTCTTTCGGGAGGGCGATGTCGGGCTCGATCAAGAGAACGAGCTTGCCATCGGCCTGGGCGACGCCAGCGACCAGTCCTGGTTCTTGATGGGTGAGTTTCTGGGGCGCCGTTTCGATGTTTTCCTCATGGAGGACGGCAATGCCATCCACCCCATCGACCTTGAAGGCGCACCGACCCACGTCGGTGAGACAGACCACGAAGTTCCCTTCCAGTTCTGCATTGGGTAGCTCAAACCGCTGTCTGAGATCCACGGCTGGAATGGTGTCTCCGCGCAAGTCGAAGATCCCCATCAACGACTTGGGTGTTTTGGGTATTCGGGTAACGTTCTGCGAGGGCAAGATGCGCTCGACCCGCTCGATCGGGATCCCGTAGTACTCCTTAGCTAATTTGAAAACAACGTACTTGTGTTCGGACATAATCCTCAACCCCATTTGGAACAGCGTTCCGAGGGTGTTGTTGCCACGGTTTCGGACTGAACCAAGCCCGTAAACCTCGCGGACCGAGGCGACTTCCCGAACCATTACCGTGACTTCGATCCTACTTTTTAGTTATCTCTACCAGCCCCCCGCGACGGTGTGGCTCGACAGGATTGCGGGTCATTACCGAGGGAATTCTCAGGTTGCGGTCGAGGTCGTCCGGCGCGAAGTCGGAGGCGGGCGGACGGCCCTGAAGTGGTACTGGAACGGCCGCGACCTACAGCGGATCGAGATCAACAAGAACCAATACGCCGTTCAAGACAAGACGGGCTATTACGAGATCGACCAGCTCTTGGGCCGGTACCACATGGCTCCGGTCTTCGGCGGCTCCATTCGACCACCGGTGGGAGCCTTTGGCTGGCCCGCGCTCGAGGCCTACCCCCAACTGTTGCTCTCTGCGCCCTATCTGGATCAGTTTTGGCCTCGGTCTCGGGATCAGATTCAAGTCACGCCGCAGCAGACCGGGGCCGAGATCTTGGTCCCGATCGAAGTCAACGAGGGGGTGGAGATTGGACTTTCTGTTCACGCTTCGGGTCGGATGGAGGAGGTTCGTTTTCGGCGGATGGTCGAAGGTCGCGAGCAACGCTGGACCCTCGTCCTGACTCCGATCGAGTGGCCCGGCGCGGCAGCGTTTCGGCCCGACCTGAAGGGCCTGAGTCCGACAATCCTCGAACCTTCGTTGCTTCCTCTGGGTCCGGGGGCCAAGCTGCCCAGCGAAGGACTCCGATCTCCTTCCGACGAGGTCGCGAGTCTCAAGGGAATCCTGGCCGGTCGGCGTGGCTGGATCTTGGTGATGGACCGCGACGACCCGGCTGGGATCGCTCTTAGGGAGGAGTTTGAGCGTCGCCGAAAGGAGCCCCTCTACACCGTGCGCCCTGGTCGGCCCCGTGGTGAGCGAGAGTGGGGCCTGCGGGGTGCTCTTTCGGACTGGGCTCCATCGGGCACCCCAGCCCTTTATTGGTGCGACCCCGATGGGCGGATCCGCGCCGCGTGGTTTGGGTATCACGCGCCGGAAGCCGACAGATTATTCGCGGAGATCGAAGAGGCGACTACTTCGAGGCAATAACCCGGTCGAAGAAGCGGAAGACGTCGGGCAGGGCCTCGGCCACGATCATCAGGTGCTCACAGCGAGGATAGACCTTCGACTCGCTCTTAGGAGGTAGCTGCTTTGCGAGCTGGTCCGATTGGCGCTTGAGCAGCGACATCTCTTGAGCCCCGACCGAGAGAAAGATGGGCGTCTCTTTCTGATCGGCCGGTAGCGCCCCGGCGGCCGGAGCAAAGAGCGCAAGCGCCGCAGGCTTGAGGCTGCCCGATTGCAGCGCAAGGCCACCCCCCATGCTGTGCCCCATGACCAAGACCGGCCCAGGCTCCACCCCGGCCACCGTTTTCAACCAAGTCAACGAGGCCGAGACCGCGTTCCTCAAACTTCGAGGACTCACAAAGATCCAGCCCCGCTCCTCGGCGAGTCGGGGCGCCAAACCTGCCCCCAAGGAATCGAAGAACATGTTCTCGGATCCCCCCGCGCCATGCAACGCGATCACGACCGGGGGCTTCTTATCGGCGGCCCGACGGGGCAACCGAGCTCTCAGCGGGACTCCGTCGAAAACCGCCGCATGGACCTCTCGGAGATCCCCGGGCTTCAGCTTGCCACTTGCAAGCCCTTCGGCCTGCTCCAACATTTGGCCGATTGGGAGAGTGACTTCGTAGCCCGGCTTGGCGGCCTCTTGGATCCCTCGAAGCAAGCCTTGGACCATCGGATCTTTGCTAGCCTCAAGCCTTGAAACTCGGGAACTGAAGTCGGCCAGCTCCGAAACCTGGATCTCACCCTTGAACGCGTCGACGGTCCATCGAATTGACTTGAGCGAAGAGCGGCCCTGCCACTTGCCCGACGGGATCTGTAGACCCCGGGACTCACCCCCAGAGAGATTGAACTTCTGGTCGCCTACCGAGACACTGACCGGCTCCGCACTGTAGGCCCAGGTGATGAGCACTTCGACGGGTTGACTGGGATCCTTCACAGGCCGGCTCGGGCGGATCGACACCGGGCCGACGGGACTGCCACCCAAGATCTCGGTCGCGCGATCCAATCGCCTGCACACCTCTGTCGTTCGGCCCTGGAAGAAGTCGGCGACCGCTCCGGAGATCTCGTTGACCGCCTCCGCTCGCTTGGCCACGTCTGGATTTTTTAGCCAGGCTTGGTCTAGCTGGATGAGCCTTACTCCCATCTCGTACCGACCGGCCGACGGGGCGACGACTGGTTGCATTGCGAGGGCCAAGAGGAGCGCGTTCATGGATGCCATCATGGCATACGGCGCTTGACCGTTCTTGCCTTACTTCGGTAACTTGTGTGGGACGTCCGCAACGATGCGGCGTAGAGAATCAACATGCCCCAAGCGCAGACCATCGGGAAGCTTTTTCAAGAGTCCTGTCGACGCCGAGCCGACCATCCGGCCCTGCTCATCCCCCAAAAAGGCGGCCCCCGCACGATCCTCTATCGGGAGCTGTATGAGTTGGCGTTCCAATACGCCTGTGTCCTCAAGGAACTCGGACTCCAACGGGGCGACCGGATCAACGTTTTCAGCGAGAACTGCCACGAGTGGGCCCTGCTCGACTGGGCTTGTCAGACCACCGGAATTGCACTCGTCCCGATTTATCCCACACTCCCCGCCGACCAAGTCGCCTACATCGTCCAAGATTCCGGGGCGAAGCTCTTGGTGGCTGGTTCACCCGA
The DNA here is from genome assembly GCA_002343825.1 of Chthonomonas sp. UBA2391. Lineage (GTDB taxonomy): Bacteria > Armatimonadota > Fimbriimonadia > Fimbriimonadales > Fimbriimonadaceae > UBA2391. Next base: position 2,088 of record DDSL01000127.1, on the reverse strand, counting down.
ACTAGAGGCCAAGGTCACTAGCAGCCTATCCGTGCCGATCCACCAACTCACCTCGGGCGATGCCAGCATCTCGGCCCGGGCCGTAACCGCCACCGGAGATCGAGCCGAGTGGGAAGCCGGAATCGACGCCATTGGCGCCGACGACATGGCGACGATCATCTACACCAGCGGCACCACGGGCGACCCCAAAGGGGCCACCTTGCTGCACAAGAACATCGCCGGGATCACGACCCAGGTCAAGGAGTCGCTCGACGTCAACGAGAACGACACCTTTCTCAGCTTTTTGCCTCTCAGCCACGTTTATGAACGGGTCGATGGCCATATCCTGCCGATCGTGACCGGTGCGACCATCGCCTACTCCGGTTCGCTGGCCAGTCTCGCCCAGGATATGGTCTGGGCGAAGCCGACGATCATGTGCTGCGTCCCGCGGTTCCTCGAGGCGATGAAAGAACGGATCTTGGATGGGGTAAAGAAGGCTCCACCCCTGCGCCAGAAGCTGTTCCACGCTTGTCTGAATCAGGGCATCAACAAGCTACGGGGTAAGCCGGCTCCCTTCTATCCGATCCTCGACAAGCTGGTGGCTAGCAAGGTCCGCGAGCGAACCGGCGGGCGGCTGAAGTTCTTTGTCAGCGGAGGGATGGCGATGCCGATGCACGTCTATGAGTTCTTTGGCGCATTTGGCCTGAGGATCCAGCAAGGCTATGGTCTCACCGAAACCTCGTCGGGGGTCGTTTTCAACCCGGTTGAGGACAACAAACCCCATACTGTTGGCATCCCGGTCCCCGGAGTCGAAGTAAAGCTCGCCCAAGATGGCGAAATCCTCATTCGAGGGCTCTGTGTGATGGCGGGCTATCACAACAACCCCGAAGCCACCGCCGCCGCGATCGACGGAGAAGGATGGTTCCACACCGGCGACGTGGGCACCTGGGAGGGCAAGCACCTGATGATCACCGACCGAAAGAAGGACATCCTCGTCCTCGGGAACGGCAAGAACGTGGCTCCTCAGCGCATTGAGGACAAGCTGAGAGGTCGTCCAACCATCAGCGAAGCCATCCTCTTCGGCGATAGTCAGAACTACGTGGGTGGTCTCATCGTACCTAACGTGGATCACATCAACGCCAAGCTCCAAGGACTCGGGATAAAGGCTCCCGAGCCTGAAAAACTCCTGGAACTGGAGCAAGTCCGAGCCATGATCAAGGCCGACATCGATGCCACCAACAAAGAGCTTGCCGACTTTGAAAAGGTGAAGAAGTGGAAGCTGATCTTGGCCCAGTTCTCGGTTGAAACCGGGGAGCTAACGCCCTCGCTCAAGGTGAAACGAAAGGTGATCCGGGAGCGATACGCGGCCGAGATTGCCGGACTCTTCGAGTAGGGTGAACCAAGCCTCCATCGGAACTCGCGAAAGAGACCGATGGAGGCCAAACACCCGCCCGATTCTTAGCGGGGATCCTGTACGCAGCCGACCATGATGGGCATGCCACTCGGGGTCAGGATCGCATAGAGAAACGGTCGGTCGGCGATGAAGACGAAGGGCTTCGGCGGCTCAAACGGAGCGGACCCGGCCTCGACTTCGATGCCAGTTGCAGCCGCCGCCTCCGTCCCCCGTTCGGTGACCTCGATGAAGGTCTTGTGAACCACCTTGCTGATCTGCAGCCCGCGAGGGTCTTCCCCGATCTGGCGGAAATCCTGACTCGGCTTGAAAGGAGACTTCATGCCCCACTTTTGGAGGGTGTCACCCATCGAGTAGCTACCCTCGAACTTCCACTTGGGGAGGCTAACTTGCCCGAGGCGGAAGCGGAAATCGGCTCCGAGTTGCTTAGCAAAGGTGCCGTCTTTCACCAGTTGCAGGGGCGTCGTTCCTGGTTTGGGCAGAAGGATCACCATGCTGAAGTCCGTCTCATAGAACTTCTGGATCGCTTGCCAGGTCGGCCCTTCGGCGTAGGGGACATCGATCTCGGGGTGATTCATCATCTTGACCTGAGCCGCCCGGCCCCGCCCCAGCTTGAATTCCTGATCTTTGGTGAGTTCGGGTTCAAACGGAAGCCGCCAGGTGTCTTTGAACCAAAGGGCATTGGCAAGGACCAGCAC
>DDSL01000141.1 GCA_002343825.1 Chthonomonas sp. UBA2391 | reverse complement strand
CCAAGAAAATCACCGCATTGCAATTGGAGATTGGAGATAAGAAAGGAGAGAAATGGGACTCGGCTGTCGGAAGTCTGACCTCGTACCGCCAGTCCCCAATCTCTAATCTCCAATCTCCAATCTCCACTCTCTAATCTCTAATCTCTAATCTCTAATCTCTAATCTCTACCCCCCACCTACAACCGCCCGGAACGCCACAATCGCCGCCGCGACGTGGACGTTGAGCGACCGCCCTTTGCCATACATCGGGATGAAGACCGCCGCATCTCGGTGCTTCATCATCCCGGTGTAGACGCCCTGGGCTTCGTTTCCAAGGACGAGACAAGTCCGCTCGGGGTACTCGAACTCGTGGTAAGGCACGGCTCCATCCGCAACTTCCACCGTCACGATGCTCCAGCCCTCGCTCTTGAGCTGGACGGCCGCGTCGTCGTGGCGTTCAAAGCGTCGATGTGGAATCCGGCGATGCGCCCCTAGGCTGGTGACCGGCACCATCGGATTCTCGGGCCCCGGGGTACGACCGGTGAGGATCAGTTCCCGCGCTCCGCACCCATCGGCCACGCGCCAGAGCCCCCCGACGTTATACGCATCCTCCCAGTCCTGGAGCAAAAAACAAAGCTCTACCCGCGGAGGATAGAGCTTGGCGATCTCCTTTTTGAACTGCCGGACGCCGGTCTTGGAATGAATGGCCTTCACGGCTGAGAAGTTTATTCGAGACGCCCCCGACCGGGGGCGCAAAGCCTAAAAGGCTCACCCAAAGGTTGAGTTGGCCGGAGCCTTGCTGACGTCAACCTTTGCACCCTTCGCCCCTCCACCTCGCACGAGGTCGGCGTTGAGTTCCTTGAGCATTGCGACGCTGTATCCCTTCCAAACCTTGCCGATCGAGCCATCTTTCTTGACTTCGATCACCCATGGTGAGCGCTGGGCTCCCATCTGCTTGATCACCTTTTTATCGGGGTCGAGCAAAACCGGGTACGGGGACTTGTATTCCTTCTGCCACTTGTCATAGCCTGCCTTGTCGGAAGAGATCACTCCGACAAAATTGGCCTTGTTCTTGTGGGCGGAATAGATCCGGTTGTAGAACGGGATGGCGTCGTGATTCACCGGGCAACCCGGCTTGATGAAGTAGAGGAAAACGCTGCCGTTCTTGCGAAGAGACGCGAGACTGACCTTTCCCCCCTTGCTGGAAGCAAGCGTGAACTCAGGGGCTTTTTGGCCGGCCGCCGGGGCTTTGGGTTGCTGGAACCCAAACAATGCCGCAACGGCCAAGCCAGCGACCGCACCGATCGCCACCACTTGCTGGATCTTTCGAGCCATACCCTATTCTACAGTCAATTCTGGGACTTTCTTCCCTTTCTTCTTTCGTGTGTGACGTTTTTCGGGTTACACTCCGTCCAGCGAGTAGAGCTATGAAATCAAGATTCTCTCTGGCAGTAGTCGTCGCTGCCACACTTCTCTCTGCATTGGCGGGTCAAGCGGGGGCTCAGGCTCCCAAGGCAAAGGAACTCAACATCGGTGACCCTGCCCCGGCCCTCTCAGTCGGAAAATGGTTCAAGGGCGCTCCGATCGCCGGGTTCGAAAAGGGCAAGGTCTATGTGGTCGAGTTCTGGGCCACTTGGTGCGGCCCTTGCCGAGCCACCATCCCTCACCTGACCGAACTCGCCAAGAAGTTTGACGGCAAGGTCACCTTCGCCGGGATCAGTGTCTGGGAAGACGCTACCGAGGGCCGGGCTGCCGTCGAAACCACCGTCGCCAAGTTCATCGAAGGGATGGGCAACAAGATGGATTATCACGTTGGACTCGATACAGAGAAGAACGAGATGAGCCAGAACTGGATGCGCGCCGCCGGAGAGCGAGGCATCCCTGCCGCCTTTGTGGTGAACCAAGAAGGGAAAATCGCTTGGATCGGCCACCCGATGGACAACATGGACGAGGTCCTCGACAAGGTCGTTAACAAGGCCTTCGACGTGCAAAAAGCCAAGGCCCAGCGAGACCAGCAACGCGCCGAAACCGCAAAACTGGAAGAGGCTTACAAGACAATCCAAGCCGCTCTTGAAAAAGAAGACTTCCCCGGTGCGGTGGCCGAGATCGATAAGGCTCTCGCCAAATACCCCGAGTTTGCCGGCCAGATGGAAGAGATGAAGCTGATGTGCCTGCTTCAATACGACCAAAAAGCCGCCGCCAAGTTTGCCACCGACGTTGCGGGACGAAAGGATGCCGAACCCAATGCCCTGAACTCCATGGCCTGGGAAATGCTGAGCATCGAAAGTCCCGAACCCGAGATCTTGAAGGCCGCTTTGGCGATCTCGAAAGTCGCCGCGGAAAAGAGTGAACCGGGAGTGGGTCAAGCCATGGCCATCGACACTTACGCCCTGGCTCTATTCAAGAATGGCAACAAAGCCGAGGCCATCGCCCAACAAAAGAAGGCCATCGAAATTGCGAGCAAGCTCGCCGAATTGCCAGAGGGCATGATGGAAGAGATGAAGGAGCGACTGGCCGAGTTCGAAAAGAGCTAAGGCACGAATCGTCTCAATTCTGAGAGAGGCGCTGGAGTCAAAAGCTCCAGCGCCTTTTCTTTCATCACTATGCATAAACGTGTAACAATTTGATATATCATCTCAAATTAATGCATAAGAAATTTTCACATTTCTTGGAAAATGGCCCTGTAAAGATTTAAGATACAAAGGCCAACGATGATCCTATGCCGTTCGCGCTGTGAACGAGGGGGAATACGGAAATGGTCTTTCAACAACGCGCCTTTAGTGCCCAAGAAATTCAACGTCGTCTCTTGATCAACCGGATCGAAGCCGAGGACCGCAAGCTCCTACAAGAGCTCGAAAAGGTCCTTACGCCACACATGGCCAAGATCGTCGACGAGTTCTATGGTCATCTCGGAAAGTTTCCGGAAGCCCTTTCGATCGTCTCTCAAGCCGGCTCCTCTGTCGAAAAACTTCGACAAACAAACGGGCGCTACTTTGGCCATATCTTTAAGGCCGAGTTTGGGGAGGAATACTTCCAAAACCGATTCCTGATCGGCCAAATTCATGCCGCTGTGGGAGTCGATCCCAACTGGTTCTTCGCCGCGATGAGTAGCTACTACCAGGTGATCTTCCCGCTCATGGTCAAGGGCTATAAATTCAAGAGCAACAAGCTTGGGCTGACGCTTGCCGCCTTTCAAAAGACCCTCAACCTCGACCAATCGCTCATCTTGGAGTCCTATATCGAGGGATTGGTGAAAGAAGTCGAAGGGGTCGTCCAGCGGACGAACGAGGCGATCAGCGCCCTCGGACAAACCAGCCGCGAAATCAAGATTGCCGCCAATGAGAGCGGAACCGCCGCCGGACAGGTGGCCCACGTCACGATCAGCCTCGCCAACGGCGCAAGCGTCCAAGCCCAAGCCGCCGATTCGGTGACTCAGAGCATGGATGTTTTGGTCACCAACAACGCGAGCGTTGCCCAGGGCAACCAGACCCAAGAGAAAGCTCTCAAGCAAGCCGTCACGGCAGTCGAAGGAGTCCGCCAGAAGATCGAAGAGATCGATACCCAAGCCAACCGATGGGAACAGATCAAAGAACGCATCAGCGCGATGGAGCGCGTCAAGGTCACGGTGACCGAGACCGCGGACCGCGTTCAGCAGATGAGCGCCCACAGCGACGAAATCGGCAACATCGTTCAGACGATCACCGCGATCGCCGACCAAACCAACTTGCTCGCCCTGAACGCCGCCATCGAAGCGGCCCGGGCCGGTGAGCACGGCCGAGGATTCGCCGTCGTGGCCGAAGAGGTCCGCAAACTCGCCGAACGCGCCGGATCGGCGACGAAAGAAATCAGCACGCTCATCGGCGCGGTTCAAGAGGTCAGCCAAGAAGCGGCCAAGAGCATGAGCCGGACTCTGGACGATGTCGGCGACGCCACCCAGGTCAGCATGGAAGCCGCCGAGTGTCTGGCCGCCATCGCCAGTACCGCAGCCGAAACCTCGGTGCTGAACACCGGACTTGGCAAAGCCATGAGCGAGGTCGCCGAGATCTCTCAAACGAATGTGGACCTGCTGAGTCGCATGGCCGAGAGCATTGGAGAAGTCCAAAAGGAGATCCGAAACATCACCTCGGTCACTCACGACAACTCCGCCGCGAGCCAAGAGGTCAGCGCCAGCGCCCAAGAGATGAGCGCGCAGGTCGAAGAATTGGTCGCCAGCATGAGCGAGATCGACACCCAGGTCTCGAACCTCACGGAAGGCTCAGAGCATCTTATCCAGGCCATCTCAAAGCTGAAGGCCAATCCCGAAGAAAACAACCGACAAGCGCCGCGCAAAGCGGCCTGAAGCAACCGCTCAGAAAGACTCATTGGGCTGTGTCTCCGCCGAGGCACAGCCATTTTTTTTCTTTGGGCCCCCCGCATTTCTTCTTGGAGAATTCGAAAAAGTGCTGTAGAGTGTTGCGGAGCCCTTCCAACGAGTGGGGCTGGCTTGGATTGGAGAACAAAAGAATATGCACAGCATGAAGATGCTCACCGCGGGGGCCCTTTTGGTGGTCTCGGCTTTCGTCGTAACGAGTTGTGGTGGAAACAATAGCGGAATCGGGCAGGACTCGGATCGCGCCGCCACTGGAGTCGAGTTAGGGGCAGAAAACTCCAGCGGGGTCGTGGTCTATCCGGTTCACGACCGATGCGGAACCCCCGAACCCACGGCCCAAGAGGCTGAGGCGGTTCAACAAGCTCTGATGGGAGCTGCCGCACAAAGTCGGCAATCGACCATCACCATCCCCGTCTATGTCCACGTCATCCGGCGCGGAACCGGGATCAGCAATGGGGACATCCCCGATAGCTGGATCAATTCCCAAATCAGCGTTCTGAACAATAGTTTTTCGGGCGCAACCGGCGGCACCGCGACTCCCTTCCGATTCCAGCTGATTCAGATCACGCGGACCACCAACAGCACCTGGTACACCGCCGGCCCCGGCACCACCGCCCAAACGCAGATGAAGAACACTCTGCGCCGAGGCACCGCCGACGACCTGAACTTCTATGTGAACGGCGTGGGGGGCGGACTCCTCGGCTGGGCCACCTTCCCGTGGAGCTACACCGGAAATCCTAAGGACGACGGAGTGGTTTGTCTCAACCAATCCCTCCCGGGCGGATCGGCCTCGCCGTTTAACCTCGGCGACACAGGTACCCACGAGGTCGGTCACTGGATGGGCCTCTATCACACCTTCCAAGGCGGCTGTTCGACCACCAACGACGGGGTCAGCGACACCCCAGCCGAAAGGTCGCCAGCATCGGGATGCCCGACGGGACGCGACAGTTGCACCGGCGCGAGCTTCCCAGGACGAGACCCGATCGAGAACTTCATGGACTACAGCAACGACAGCTGCATGTTCCGGTTCACTGCGGGCCAAAACAGCCGCATGCAGTCGGCTTGGAACACCTACCGCGCGGGCCGCTAAACGGCTTTCTTTTTGCGCTCTTGCTGGGGGCCGTCTTTTTTAGACGGCCTCCAGCGCTTGTTTGAGATCGTTGATCAGATCCCCTGCATCTTCGACCCCGACGCTCAGCCGGACAAGCTTGTCGCTGATCCCCATCCGCGCCTTCTCGTCGTCGGGGATGTCGCAGTGAGTCATGCTCGCCGGATGGGATGCAAGGCTCTCGGTGCTACCCAGGCTCACCGCCAGGTGAACCAGCTTGAGGGCATTGAGGAACCGAAAGGCCGCCTTCTCGCCGCGGATGATATCGAAGCTGATCATCGCTCCCGGGGACGTGCACTGTCTCCGGAAGACTTCATAGTGCGGGTCGCCTTTTTCGAGCAACCCAAGGTAGTAGACCTTCTCGACCTTGGGATGACCGACAAGAAAATCGGCGAGTTTGCCGGCCGTGGCCGCCTGTCGATCCGTGCGGGCCTTGAGCGTCTCCAGCGATCGCATCAGCATCCATCCGGTGTGCGGACTGGCCATATTCCCAAGAAAGGTCCTGAGCACCCTCACCCGGGTGACGAGCTCCCGGCTTCCACTCACCGAACCCGCAATCAAATCACTATGGCCACCTAAATATTTGGTTGCCGAATAAACAACCAGATCGATCCCATGCTTCAGCGGCTGCTGCCACATCGGGCCAAGGTAGGTATTGTCCACCACCGAAACCACTCCGAGCCGTTTGGCCAGCGCGGCAAACGCCTCCAGATCGATCAGGTCGTTGGTCGGATTAGCGGGAGTCTCAAGGTAAATGAGCTTGATCTTGCTCCCTTCTGGGTGATCGGCGATGAGCTTCTCGACCTCTTCGATCGTCTGGTTCGCGAAAAATTCAATCGGCGTAATATTCAGAGACCGAAGGACATGGTGGATGAAGTGGTGAGTGCCGCCATAGACAGGAGCGCTGTGAAGCACTGCATCTCCAGGCTTCAAGAATTCTAAGAGAACCGTACTAATTGCCGCCAAGCCGCTCTCGAAGACGGCCGATTCTTCGGCCTGGTCCCACACCGCCAGTCGATCTTCCAAGATCTCAAGATCAGGATTATTGATCCGGCTATAGATCAGCCCGAGCGTCTCGTCCGCCTTCTTTGGCGACTTTCCATAGGCGACCTCAAAGAACCGCTTGCCTTCTTCCGCGGTCTTGAAGACAAAGGTCGAAGTCAGAAAGATGGGCGGCTTGATTGAGCCCTCGCTGAGTTCGGGGCGATACCCGTAGCTCATCATCAACGATTCGGGCCTGTATTTTTTCGGGTCTAGCGGCTCACTCATGCCCTCTATTATCGGAGATCGCGCACCTCAACCGCTGGATTCGCTATTCTATTTGTCATGTTGTGGTCCGCACTGCTGCTGCCCCTTCTCGCCGCCCCCGCCCAGCCCAACCTGGCCGCGATCCAAACCAAGATGGATGCACTCTGCGAGAAGTTTGACGGCAAGGCCGGCTACTGCCTCAAGATCATGCCCGATGGCCCCATGATCAGCCGTCTCGGAAATCGAAAGTTCCCCACCGCCAGCACCATCAAGACGGCAATCATGATCGAGGCCATCAACCAAGTGGACGAGGGAAAACTCAAGTGGACTGATGTTAAGGAAGTCCCAAAAACAGCAGAAAGAACTCCCAACATGAGCAGTATGTGGGCTTACTTTTTGCGCGATGGGGTGAAAATCAACCTAGATGGCTGGTGCAATCTCATGATTACCTATAGCGACAACACCGCCACCAAGGTTGTGGGGATGTGGGTCGGAAATCAGGCGATTTATGACCGAATGAAGAGTTTTGGTCTTGAGAATACGGCCTTCCTCAGCTATGCCCCCTCCGACCAAACCTTCTTCCGAAGATGGAACATGCGCTACGGAATGGGCATGACCACCCCCATCGAGATGGCCAAATTCTATGAGCTGATCTACAAAGGAAAGGTCGCCAGCGAGGCCGGTACCGAACGGATCCAACGCATTCTCGGTCGGCAATATTGGGATGATGTCGTCGCAGGAGCCGCCCCGCCGGATGTGCGGGTCCTGAGCAAATCGGGCGCGATCAGTCGGAGCCGAAGCGACAATGCAATCGTCTACGGCCGACACCACTACGTTCTGACCCTTTACACCGACGACCAAGCCGACCGCCGATGGGCGAGCGACAACGCCGGCGACCTCCTGCTCCAGCAGCTCTCCTCCATTGCATGGAACGGGCTACATCCAGAAAGGCCTTATACGCCACCGAAAGATGCCGGCAAGTTCGCCCCCACCGGCGGTGGGATCGAATAGCGAAGAAAATGCGCAATTTTCACAGTTTCTCGGAACCGATTACCGGGGTGAATTGTTACCAAAAAGTAGAGATTCACCATGAGGACGATTTCGATCACCAACGAAAGCCCCCCCATCGACCGAGAGCGATTCACCGAGTTGATGCAGCGCTCCTACAAGAAGGTCTTCAACTTGGCCTATCGCCTCTCTGGAAATAGGACCGACGCCGAGGACCTGACTCAGGAGGCCTACTTCAGAGCCTATCGCGGCTTTGAAACCTACGAAGGCGACCGGCCCTTTGAAAATTGGATTCTCCGCATCGTCACGCGGCTCTTTCTGGATCTGAACCGAGCCCGCAAGCGCCGGGTGACGACCGTGAGCTTCGATTCGCCGATCCGCCCCGACACCGCCGACGCCGAAATCCAGGTTCAAACGCCCGACCATCAGCCGACGCCCGAGGAGCACCTCTTGCTGCGGACACTCGATGAGGATTTGGCCAACGCTCTCCGAACGCTTTCGGCCGATCAGCGCACACTCGTGCTTCTGGCCGACGTGGAACAACTTCCCTATGCCGAAATCGCCCAGATCGCCGGGATTCCGGTCGGGACCGTGCGGTCTCGCCTACACCGCGCCCACAAAAAGCTGCGGGCGGCAATGGAAGGCAAGCGAGGTTTGCGGCTGCCTTCTTCGCGAGCTGTCTTGAACCCCGCCTAACCCGACGGTCGCCACAAAAGGTCCTCGCCAACTCACGCAGAGTTCGCGAGGACCTTTTGTGTGCCGGACGGGTGAGAGAGCCGAGCTCCCGCACGTAGGCCCATATGTATGAAGAAAGCGATCCCGCTGTTGGCTGGCCTGATGCTGGCCGGTGTTGCCCCCGCCCAGTTCGTCTGGCCGAAGAAGGAATATCACAACGCCGAACCGGGACTCTACACCGAGGATCCCTTCATCGTTCAGTATCGCAAGGAATACTTCGCCGTCTTCCGCGGGGACTTTGCCCGATTCCGAAAAGCACACGCCGAGATTGCGGCCATGGTCGAAAAAGACCCGAAAGATGCACGGGCCATGGTGTGGCTAGGCACGGGCCAGATGGTGGAATCCGGGCTTTTGATGCTGGATCAAGCCAAGACCGATGAAGCTAAGAAGCTTCTGAAGCAATCGCTTGAGACTCTGGACCGCGCCGTTGCGCTGAAGCCGGACGACCCCAATATCTATATGATGCGCGCCGCCAGCCTGATCATCATCGGCGAGCGATTTCCAAGCGACTGGTATGACCGATCGCTCTGGACCCGGCTCCGCGATGACTGCCTTCGCTTCATCGATTTTGTTGGCCCCGAGCGGATGCCCCGCACCTCCATTCACCTCCGCGGAGAGGCTTATGGGTGCCTGGGTGTGGCCTACGCCAAGCTCGGCGAAACGGCAAAGGCTCGGGCCGCCTTCGAAACCGTGATCAAGATGAACCCAGGAACCGGGTACGAAGCCCGAGCCAAGAAGGAGCTCTCAGCCCTTGCCGCCAAGTAGGTTGGTCCGGCTGATCGATCGAACCACCATCGCCCGGTCGGTGAGGGCGTACTGAATCCTGATGGTGGGCATCGTCCGGCCCTCGGGCAGGATCAGTTCATAGAGCCCTTGAGAAGTCTCTCGGGGGGTATTCCGAATCCAGATCAGCTGGGACATCGCGCTCTGGAAGTGCGGCTCAAACTCATCAAAGCTCCGGGCCAAGAAGTCGTACTCTCCCTGCGCATCCGTGCTCAGGAGGACGTTCCAAACCATCTCGACCGGCTTCTGGGCAGCCGGCGACTGGGGAGTGGGCAGAACATTTCGGGGTGCATCCATGCTCATATCCCTATTATAGTCCCCCTAGACCAGGCATCTAGGGGGACAGGCTGCTAGTACCCTAGCTGCAGCCGCTAGTCGCGCCGCAAGTGTTGCACTTGAGGCAGACGCCGTTGCGGACCAAGGTGAAGGCGCCGCAGTCACCGCAGGGGTCGCCTTCATAGCCCTTCATGCGGGCCTCGCGGATCTGCTCGGTCTTGCTGACCGCTGCTCCCACCAGCATCACCTTGCGCTGAGCCACGACCGGCTCGGCCGCCGAGGCGCCCTTGTGATAGCCCCGCGAAGAATGGTCTTCGGTGCTGATTCCGGGGGCGAGTCCGACGAGTTCACCGCCTTCCTCTTCATCGTCAAAGTCCGGATTCTGACCGGGACGACCGATTGAGTCGCCGCGGAGATCTTCGGGCTTGACCTGAACCAGGTCCGTTCGCCCGAGATAGGCGAGGGCCAACTCGCGGAACATGTAGTCGATCACCGACGTGGACATCTTGATGTTCTCGTGGTCGGTCACGACTCCATTCGGCTCGAACCGAGTGAAGACGAACGCCTCCACGAACTCTTCGAGGGGAACCCCGTACTGAAGGCCAATCGAGACCGCGATCGCGAAGCAGTTCATCAAGGACCGGAACGCCGCACCTTCGCGGTGCATATCCACGAAGATCTCTCCGAGCGAACCGTCGTCATACTCGCCAGTTCGGATATAGACCTTGTGGCCACCGACCCGCGCCTTTTGGGTGTATCCCTTTCGCCGCGCCGGGAGAAGCCGCCGCCGCGCAATGTAGCGATAGACCAACTTCTGCGCGGCCTGGCGCACCGGCTCCGACATCTCTTCCTCTGCTCCTTCAAGCGAGGCTTCGAGGATCGCCGCTGCCGCGTCATCGACGGCCGCATTGAGCGGCTGACTCAGCTTCGAACCGTCACGATAAAGCGCATTGGCCTTGAGTCCCAGCTTCCAGGACATCAGGTAGGCCTCGCTGATCTCGGCGATCGAGCAGTCGGCAGGCAGGTTGATCGTCTTGCTGATCGCCCCGCTGAGGAAAGGCTGAGCCGCGGCCATCATGCGGATGTGCCCCTTGGCCTCGATGTACCGCTGCCCCTTGGCCCCGCACTTGTTGGCGCAGTCAAAGATCGGATAGTGCTCGATCTTGAGATGCGGCGCGCCCTCGATGGTCATCGTCCCGCAAACGTAGTCGTTTGCCTCGGCGATCTGCTCCCGGGTGAAACCGAGTGCCACGAGCATGTTGAAGCTCCAGTCGTTGAGTTGTTCGTCGGTGAACCCGAGATACTCCTTGCAGAAGCTTTCGCCGATCGTCCATTTGTTGAAGGCGAAGGCAATCTCGAAGGCATTCTCAAGCGACCGCTCGATCTGCTCCAGAACCTCGGGAGTGAAGCCCTTGGCCCGCAAGGATTCGTGGTTGATGTGCGGCGCACCGACCAACGTCTTGTGTCCGACGCAGTAAGCGACGATATCTTCGATCTGTTCAGAGTGATATCCTAGTCGATCAAGAGCGAGCGGAACCGATTGGTTGACAATCTTGAAGTATCCGCCTCCAGAGAGCTTCTTGAACTTCACGAGGGCGAAGTCCGGCTCGATTCCTGTGGTATCGCAATCCATGATCAGACCGATGGTTCCGGTGGGAGCCAAGACCGTAACCTGAGCGTTGCGGAACCCGTGGGCGCGGCCAAGGTTCTCAGCTCGGTCCCAGGCTTCTCGGGCCGCCTTCAGAAGGTCGGTCGGGCACTCGTCGGGGTCGATTCCCATGGGCGGAACGCTCAACGATTCGTACTGATCGGGGGTCGCATTGTAGGCCGCTCGGCGATGGTTGCGGATCACCCGCAGCATCGACTCTTCGTTGCGCTTGTATCCAGCAAAAGGTCCGAGTTCGCGGGCCATCTCGGCGCTCGTCGCGTAGGACTCACCTCCCAACACCGCGGTCAGGGCCCCCGCAATCGCGATCCCCTGCGGACTGTCGTAGGGAATCGACATCTGCATCAGCAGCGCCCCGAGGTTTGCGTAACCCAAGCCGAGGGTTCGGAATTCGAAACTCAGCTCGGCGATCCTCGGGCTCGGGAATTGCGCCATGAGCACGCTGATCTCCAGCACGACCGTCCAAAGCCGGATCGCATGCTTGTAGCCTTCGATGTCAAACGTTCCGTTCTGGGCGTTATAGAACCGGATCAGATTGATCGAGGCGAGGTTGCAGGCCGTGTCGTCCAGGAACATGTATTCGCTGCACGGGTTGCTCGCGTTGATCCGCCCATCCGCCGGACAGGTGTGCCAATCGTTGATCGTGGTGTCGTACTGGGTACCCGGGTCGGCGCTCTGCCAAGCCGACTCGCAGATGTCTCGCCAGAGGTCGCGAGCCTTGATCGTCTTTGCCGCCTTGCCCGAACTGCGATACTTCAACTCCCAATCGGCATCGGCTTCCACGGCTCGCAAGAACTCCTCACTCACGCGGACGGAGTTATTGCTGTTTTGGCCACTCACCGTGACGTAGGCTTCACTCTCGTATCCGGTATCGAAAACCGGAAACTCGACGGAAGTCGCCCCGTTCTGAGCCAACTGGATCGCCCGCTGAATGTAGTTCGGCGAGATTGCCACCGTCTTCGCTTCGGCAATTGCCCGGCGGAGTGTCGAATTGCGGCGAGGATCGAACTTGGCCGACTCATCCGAGGTTCCCGTATGGCAGGCCTTGATGATCGCGTTGATGTGCTTGTTGTTCAGCACCGAACCGGTGACCAGAGCCGCGACCTTCTGCTCTTCTTTCACCTTCCAATTGACAAAGGCCTCGATATCGGGATGGTCCACATCCAGGCAGACCATCTTCGCCGCGCGGCGGGTCGTCCCCCCAGACTTGATCGCACCGGCTGAGCGGTCACCCACTCGCAGGAAGCTCATCAACCCGCTTGAGCGTCCGCCACCACTCAGCGGCTCGTTCTCTCCTCGGATCGAGCTGAAGTTCGTCCCGACGCCACTGCCGTACTTGAAGATCCGCGCCTCCCGAGTCCAGAGATCCATGATCCCGCCTTCGTTCACGAGGTCATCGGAAACGCTGAGGATGAAGCAAGCATGCGGCTGCGGACGCTCGTAGGCATTTTGCGATCGCTTCAGCTTCTTGGTCTCGGGGTCGATATAGCTGTGACCCTGAGCTTTGCCCGTGATGCCATAGGCATAGTGGAGGCCAGTATTGAACCATTGCGGGCTATTCGGCGCGGCGACCTGAAGCGCGAGCATGTGACAGAGCTCGTCATAGAAGGCCTCCGCATCCGTATCCGAGTCGAAGTAGCCATACTTTTTGCCCCAATGCTGCCAGCACCCCGCCAAACGGTGGAAGACCTGGCGCGCGTCGGTCTCTCCGCCCTCAGCCCCGCCGGCCTGCGGCACCCCCGCCTTTCGGAAATACTTCTGGGCGAGAATGTCCGTCGCAACCTGCGACCAATGGGTCGGCACCATGACGTTCTCCATGAGAAAGACGGTCGACCCGTCGGGGTTGCGGATCTCGCTCCGGCGCGGCTCGAAGGTAATGCCCTCGTAGCGATCTCTTCCTTGCTTCGTAAAATAGCGTTCGATTTTCATTCCGTGAGGTCTTCCTTGCTCAGCGGCACATAGACATTCTACTACATGTTTTGCAGTTTGCGTCTGCTTTTTCTTAGTCCCTCAACTAAGACGGGTTACCACTGGCGATGATGGGTATCTTCTTTGTAATTTTTCTTACCGAATCCACCACTGATCGAAAGTCCGAGGCACTCTCAAAATCTTGGTAGACGCTGGCAAATCGGACGAAAGCCACCTGGTCTAACTCCAGAAGGGCCTCCATCACGCGATCACCAACCTGTTGACTGGTGACTTCCGGTTCAAACTCATCAAAAAGGTCTCGCTCGATCCGCTCTGCGATCTCTCGCAGGACGTCGTGGGCAACGGGCCGCTTGCGGCAAGCCGTCACCATCCCGGCCAAGATCTTCTCGCGATAGAACTCTTCCCGAGCTCCATCCCGCTTGACCACAAAAAGCCGAGGGCGCTCGACCTGTTCGAAGGTTGTGAACCGGCGTTCGCACCCCATGCACTCCCGCCTGCGCCGGATCGCAAGTTCATCGCGAGTCGGCCTGGAATCCAAAACGCGCTGTTCGGGATTTCCGCAGTAGGGACACTTCATGGGGTCAACACCAGATCTTGGGGCGAACGACCTACAGACGCCACAACCCCTAGTATTGCCGCAAATTTTTTCCCCGAATTTTTTCCAGTGGGTTTTCCACCGGTTATCCCTTTAGATAGGGCTTCGAGAGGCGCAATCTCCCTGCGTCGGCGTCCATCTCGACCTCTGCTCCAAGAGGAAGCGTGAGGTAGGCCGGGACGTGGCCGAAGGGCGCCCGAACCATCACCGGAACCCCCAGCGAGCCCAACAATCCGCGCACAATCTCCAGCCAAGTCGGATCCAAATCGTCTTCTCGCTTCTCATCGATCCCCGACATCGCGCCGATGAGAATCCCCGCCGCTCGGCCCAAGTCGCACGCCTGCAGGAGGTGCACCAGCATCGCGTCGATCCGGTGCGGCCGCTCCCCGACGTCCTCCAGAGCAACGATCGCGTCATTACAATCAATCTCGCGACTGGTACCAATCGCATCACAGATCAGAGTAAGACATCCGCCGACCAACCTACCTTTTGCCTTGCCCGAAACCAAGGGCTCGGCTGCCGGAGCGCTCGGAACAAAGGGGTCTCCACCGACCAGCGAGTTGTGAAAACTCTCCCACATCCAGGCTGGACGCTCACGGCTGAAAGCTAAGGCGTCCGGACCATGCAAGGAAACTCCACCTTGGGCTTGGATCGCAAGATGGAAAGCGGTCGTGTCACTGAATCCGCAGAGCAGCTTTCCGGCTGAAACCAAATCCCTCCACGGAACCATCGGAGTGATTCGTCCCGCACCGTAACCCCCGCGGATATTGACGATCATCCGCACCTCCGGATCTTCGATGGCATCCCTGAGGTCCTTGGCGCGGAGCTCGTCGGTGTTCGCAAACATCCCATCCCGGCCCCAGGCATTGGGCATCACCTTGACGCGATAGCCGTCTCTTTCCATCGTCGCGAAGCAGGCCTGGGCCCGGTCTTGCTCGGCGGGAGAGCTCGAGGCGATGTAGGCGATCAAATCACCCTTCTTGAGCGGTTTCATCAGTTTCATCAGAGATTGATTCCCGTACCCGTGCCAACCGGTTGACCCCGGCGACCAGTACCAAAGTTTGTATCAAAAGGCAGCGCCTTGATCCTTAGGAAGAAACTCACTTCCGTCCCTCGCCGAAAGCCCACAGACTGATCGTTGATCTGCAAGATAGCCTCGGTGCAGTGAAGATCATAGATGAAGGCAATCTGCCTGGAATCAAAGCGCTTTCGATACCCGTTATAGTTCAGCAAGGCAGAGGTCGTCAGTTTGCCCCAGCGGATCTGCTCGGCGATGATGTTGACGGCTCCCCACGTGTGACGCAATCCATCGTATCTCGCCCCGATCCCAAGAAAGCCACCGGCAACCTGCCAACCGCTATCGAATCGAACGTTGCTCCAAACCTGGTTAAAGGTATCGTAGTTGCTACTTGCTCGCAGCTGAAAACGATTGTTCGGCCTCCAATCCGATCTGAGCCCAACCCCTTGCCACGGAGTCTGGCTTCGTCGAAACTGAACAAAGTCAAAGCTCGACTGAGCCGAAAGGCTCAAAGACCTGAGGACCTGCCAAGCGAGGTCCGCTTGGAGCTCATTATTCTCACCGATCCGGTCGATGGCAAGAGGAGTAAAGCCAAACTGCCGGCGATTGCTATACCTAAGGTTAAAGCGATTCTTTGATCCAAAGAGATAGCTATAGTTGAAGTTTCCTCCCCAGTTATATTGGGCCGTGTCGTCACTATAGAGTCCCTGCCGACCCAGAACGGAGTAGCTGAACTCGTGCCTTCCTTCGGTCGAAAACCGATTTTGAGATTGGATCTCGAAATGAGACCTAGTCACTTGGTTTCTTCGCACCGAATCGATCAACTCTCCGATCGAAAACTCCAGCTTCACGGGAACTCGGTCTCTCTCCGAGCGCCCCAACCACTTTCGTGATTCCGTTGAGAGTGTCAGAACCGGAGTTTTGTCCGAAGAGCTGAAGAAGTTGACGTTCTCACCAACGGGAATGACTCGCTGATACTCCAGCAGCGCGTCACCCTTACGCAAATCTTGGTTACCCCGGAAGCTCACATTTACTGTCTTTCGTTCAGATAACGCTCCAAATCCCTTGCTACGATTGATTCCGTAGTCGAGATTGAGATTTGTTCTGAGCGAGTTGGTCACCCGCTCATCCCACGAGACTCCAAAGTTCTCGTTCAGCGAGCCGAACGCGGGAGTCTTCGAGCTATTCCGATTCAAGGTCACCCGAAACTGGCCACGATCCGTCGGTGTCACCAAGTTGAGTCGCCCGCTGTAGTTCCGTGCTAGTGGATCGGTGAGATAGTTGTTCTGGATCCACTGACCCAAGAAGGTCACCGTCGAGCGACCCACCACCTGCCGATGATCCGAACTAAATAGACGAGTTCTTTCGGATCCAAAAAGAGAGTAGGCGCGAGCTAACCCACCGAGTCTTTGGGTCTCATAGTCCAGATCAACCCCTAATCCGGCACCAAGTCTTGTGAAGTAATCCGCGCGATAACTCACGGTATCGGCCCCGCGCCCAGGCGTGGACCAAAGCGTCTTGATGTAGTATCCCTCTTCCCTCGTCTGACCCACTTCTGGTGTAAATCGCTCGATTTTTCGATTGAGTGGGATTACGAGAGTTGGGATAGTCAAGACCGTCCTACCCAAGACCTTCAGCTTAACGCGGCGTAAAACGGCCCGACGTCCGGCAATGGTGTCGACTTCTTCACCCTCAAAGTGGAAGTGCTCATCATCACGATCACAAGTCGTAATCGAGCTCTCACGCAGCGTCAGACGCCCGGGCAATCCCGTCCCAGAATCTCCACTCACGTAAAGTGGCCCGGTCAATCCACTCTGCGCATCGGGTTCCACTTCGGCCCAACCCTTGTCGTATTCAAAGGTTCGATTCTTGAAGTCTACGATGACGCGCTCGGCTGTCAGTGAGCGACCATCTCCCACCACCACCACATTGCCATGAAGCACAAAGATCTCGGTTTCAAGATCGCCATCCACCCGGTCACAGGTCACCACATACCCGCGGAACTCGAACTGAACGTTTCCCTCTCCCACAACCTTCCGACCTTTGCGATTGCCCTGGTCCATATTCCGCAGAACAAAGCGATTTTCGCCGGGTCCTGGCTTAGGAAGATCTTGCGACTGAACCGTCTTGGGGGAATTTTTTGCTTCAAGGATCAGATCGTGCAGAAAGCCAGCCCGGAGTGGCGCAAGTGAAGCCACCGAAGCTCCTCCGGAAGCCATCAACAGCAAGAGAAGCCCACCCCTTACTCGATTTTCCAAAGCGCAATCGCTCCTAGAATCAGAAAGATAAGGTTTGGTAGCCAAGCGGCAAACCAAGGTGGGGCCCATCCCATTCGCCCCACGATCTCGGTCGAAATCACAAAGGCGTTGTAGTATACAAGCACCATGACGACGCTCAGAAGAACGCCGACAAAAGGTCCGCTCCGCGCAAGCCAAACGGCAAAAAGTGGACCTGTTAGCGCGAAAATCAAGCAAGAAGCCGGGACACTAAAGCGGGTATGGAGCGTGACCTCTTGCATCTTCGTGTCACGCTTCATCCGCTGGAGTTGCTGGATCGATTTACGCAATTCGTCCAGAGGTAACTCTTCGTTCGTCGGCTGGGCGAAGAGATCCGGCACACTGATCTGTTCGTAGATCTCCAGTACTCGCTCGGTCTTTCCGCTGATCATGGTTTCCCCTTTCAAAAGTCGAAAGGTGGGGGTTTCGAGGCGCCAGTTCCCATTCCGATACGTCCCTCGCGGGGAGGTGATCAGCATCGTTTGTCCAAAAGCTCGGCGCTCGATCAAGAGAACATCGCTCAGGGCTAATTCTTCAGCAGTGCCCCGGCTCACCGTACCGATAGATACCGTATAAGCTTGAATCGAGAGAACAACGTTGCTCTTGAGGTCGGGGGCCAGAGCAAGCATGTTGATCTCGTTCCCCAGCTTGCGGGCCATGAACTCCGTTCGAGGCATCAATCGCTCAACGACAAAGAAGTTGAGCAACGAAACCACGACTCCCGCGATCAAGACGGGCCGAATCACCCGGCGGATCGGCATCCCTGCACTGCGCATCGCCGTGAGTTCACTTTCACGGGTTAATCGAGAGATCGCCAGAGAAGAAGCGAGCGCAATCCCCACCGGCAAAGTCATGTTCAGAAAGAACGGAGTCTTCAAGACCAGAAGCTGCAATAGCGCGAGCGGCGGAACATTGCGCAAGTTAAGGTTCTTGAAGAGCGCAATCAGCATGTTGGCCTGAAACATCAGCACAACCGCCAAGGTCCCGATGATGAATGGAACGACCATTTCTCGCAGGACATAACGGTCCAGCTTACGGATCAAGGAGCTTTCTCCTGCTTCCTCTTGAACTGAAATTGGGGTTCAGTACCTTGCCGCAAACGCTGGATGTTTGGCCAATGCTTTTTGAAGATAACAATCCCCATGAGCCACATCACTGCGATCACTACCGGATCCCGTCCTAGACTGATGCTGAGCGTCATCATCAGGGCGGTGGCGATCAAGCTGCTCAAGCTTACAATCCTTGTGAAGATCATCCCGAGCAAGAAGCACATTAAGCTTAGAGAGGCAATCACGGGGTCCGACCCGATCAAGAGTCCCAGTCCAGTCGCAATTCCTTTCCCACCCTTAAAGCCTAACCAGGGAGAAAAGACATGACCCAATACTGCCGCGAGGCCACATAGAACGGCGTACGGACCCACCCCAAGCATCTCTCCACCAAAGTAGGCGGGCACTGCGCCCTTTGCCATGTCCAAAAAGAAAGCCAGAAGCCCCGGCCCGGCACCCAAAGTCCGCCAGACGTTGGTCGCGCCAATGTTTCCGCTCCCAGTCCCGCGGATGTCCACCCCTTTCGCCTTGGCAATCAGATAGCCAAAAGGGATGGATCCGATCAGAAAAGATCCGGCTAAAAAGAGAGCGAGCTCCATAGACTATGTGGAAAGACGGCTCAGAACCTCTTCAGAGATCGTCCGAACCGCTCGGCGGATCTCTTGATCATGCCGCAACAACTCGTTTCCGCTCATAAAGCCCGCCACCGAACTCAGTGTGTCGAGTCTATCCGGATTTTCGGGAATCAAGTCCGGCTCAAATCCGAGGGCGCTGATCCGCCAGCGCAGCGATTGGTGGTGCCGAGAGGCCGCCAAAAGCTCGTCTCTCTCAGCAATGTTTAGGATTTTCGCATCAATTGTGACCGCAAGCAGAGATTCCAAGTCTGCCCCCACGCCGAGCAGGGCCTGTGGAGCCTTGGCCAGTACGGCGCTTTGAACGGCCCAGTCGATATCCAAGAGTCCGCCCCAGCCGAGCTTGACGTGCCGCTGGACGTGGCTCGGCAGAAGCCGCTCGGTCTCGATCCGATGCTTCATTTTCATCAGCGCAGCATGAAAATCAGGCGTGTACGGGACGCCGATAGCCGCTTTCCGCACCGCGTTGAGTCCCTCTTGATCGCCCGAAAGCAGGCTCGATCGGGTCAGCGCCATCCGCTCCCAGGGCTCCATCGCGGTCAGGTCATACTCCCGAAAGCCTTCGAGCGTACGGGTCAACCGGCCGGAGGCGCCTTCGGGCCGCAATCGGAAATCCACCCGGAGGCTCGACCCACCCACTTGCCACTCGGCCAGTTGTCGGATCAGCTTTTGGGCCGCCACCTCGGCTTCCAGAGGATCTGCACCAGGAGAGATCAGGAGGATCAAGTCCGCATCCGAGGTCGGACCCATGTCGCCGGTCGCATAACTCCCCAGCCGGATCCCGATCAATCCTGGGCCAAGGATGAGCTTGAGCACTTCGTCATATAAGTCGGCCAGAACCCGGCCCGGGTTGGCCTCGATCCCAAAGGCATGGCGCAGACTGATCGCTTGGGTCGTCCGCCTCAGCCGACCCGCAGCCCGGGCGTCGACTTCGGTGGGGACCTGGACGCGCATCGGCTCTTCGATCTCTCCGCTAACCACCTGCTCCACCAGAATCGCGTCGATGTCGGCCATCACCGCGGGCGCCACTTGCAACCCATGCGAGACGCGCTCCAAGCTCGACTGATTGGTCAGCAGGACCGATGCGAGCGAGTCGGGATCCTCCCTCCGAGCAACCCAGGTCCGGAGGCTCGCATGTTCGGGTCCCAAAACCTCGGCAAGCCGGACCAGGGGCGCTTGTTCAGCCAAGAATCCGTCGGCCCACTCGCGGTACCTGGCCTGGGTTCGAGCCCGGATGGTGTTCACTTCCCCGATCAACTCCTCCGATGAGGCAAAACCCAAGCTCCGCGCGATTGGCAGCAGCCGCCCGAGATCAGTGTGAAGGAGGTGGGTTTGGGTGTCGTGGACAATCTGCAGGCGGTGCTCCAATCGGCGCAAGGTTGTGTAATCCTGACCCATCTGAGCCTCCAGAGCGGGGTCGGCCTCGATCGCGGCGAGGGTCGATCGCACCCTCGCGGCTGGATCTCCATATCCCCGCAACATCTGCCGACACTGGGTCAAAAACTCGATGTCCCGGATTCCGCCCGAACCGCGCTTGAGGTCGTTCGGGTCAGCCCCCTGCTCGGTTCGCGAGCGCTGGTGCAAGATCTCTTCGAAGAACATCTCCGAGCGAGTCGCCTTGAAGCAGGTCTCCTCGCGCATCCGCTCCCAGCGTTCCCCACCTTCCGCATCTCCCGCAATCCAGGCCGATCGGATCAAGGCCAAGACTTCCCAGGGCTCCGCATAGTTCTTGTAATAGGCTTCAATTGCTCGCTGGCGAGCGAGGATCGGGCCGGTTCCGCCAAAGGGCCGAAGCCGCAGGTCCACGCGGTAGAGCGCCCCTCGCCCCATCCGGTCGCTCAGGGCGCGCCCGAGCGATTCACAAAAGCGTGTTCCGTGGCGTTCTAGGGCGTCGTCGGCATCGTCCCGCAAAACGTAAACGAAGTCGACGTCACTCGAATGGTTGAGTTCGCCCCCGCCGAGCTTTCCAAAGGCGACGACCCCCACCGGGCAGTTGGGATCTGCCCCGCGAGATTCGACGATCTGCTTCCACGTCCATTCCCGCGCGAGCCGGGTCAATCCGATGGCGAGGTCCGAAATCCCCTGCCAAATCACCGCATCAGGGTGGATCTGACCGAGGTCGGCAAGGATCAAGCCCAGCGTCCGCTGCTGCTTCAGCCATCGCAATCGGTCGAGACCATGGGTAGGACTACTCGCGGTTTGAAGGAGAAGAGTCCCCTCCCGAACCACTTGCTCAGGAGTCGCCGGGGGAGCCAGGATCAAGGGGTCGGTCGCCAGCGCCGCCAGTTCCGGATTCTGAGCCAGGGTGTCGGCGAGCCAAGGGCTCAGGCTGAGGGCATGAACCAACAGCCGCCCGAGGGACCCGCTCTCCACCAGGTGCTCCAGAACGGTCGACGAATCTACACAGGAATCCAACCATCGGCCCAAGAGCGCAGGGGCGGCTTCGGGGTCGGGCGAGGTGGCGATCCAGCCCAAGACCTCCTCTGGAAAAGTCATGCCGCCCTCCGAGCAAAGTCGCAATCCGCCGCCAATGGGCAGGCCGAACACTGAGGCTGACGGGCCCGGCACAACCCCCGCCCGTGTTGAATCAGGGCCAAGTGAAATCGCTCCACCAAGGGCCCGGGCACCCATCCTGCCAATTCTTGGTGGGCTCGGTTGGCATCAGTCGATGGACCGATCAGGCCCAAGCGCTGGGAGACCCGGTGGACGTGGACATCGACGGGGAGGACCGGCATCCCAAACTGAAAGCAGAGCACTAAGGCGGCGGTCTTCGGCCCGACTCCAGGAAGTTCCTGAAGCCATTCCATCGCCTCTTCCGGAGCCATCGACCCTAGAAAGTCGATCGAGTACTCCCCTCGCTCTTCTCGAATCGCCCGCAGGCAGGACTGGATCAGTTCGGTTTTGCGCTTGGCCATCCCCGCGCTCGCGATGATGCTTGCAACAACGGACGGGTCCTCGTGCTCCAGATCGGCCCAATTTCGATAAAGCGCGCGCATCCGGTCAAAGGCCGGGTAACTGTTCTTGTCGTTGGTATGCTGACTCAAGATACAGCTCACGAGCTCCTCCATGGGGTCATAGCGATCGTCCGCCACCACTTGCCCATAGAGCCCTTCGAGTGCGAGTACGATAGACTCCGCAGAAAGAGAACGGCTCGAAGAGGCGAAAATTGGCATGGAGATTGCGAAAGATACTCATAGTATGATGCGCGTTGGGGTTTGGGTCGCACTCGCTTGCACGCTAGGACTCTCGGTTGCCGGATGCAAGCCGAAAGTCGCTCCTTTGGTCGGGTCGTGGGCCGAGGTGATCGTCGTCCAAAAGGGCAAAAAAGATCCTGGGATTCGGCGAGAGATCTCCTTCTACCGAGACGGCACTTACGAGGACAACCTCTTCGATAAGTCGATGAATTGGCGGCGCACCGTGCGGGGCCACTGGGCGCTCGTCGAAAAGACTCTCACCGCCACGCCAAAAAGCGTCCAATACCTTCCCGACAGCCCCAGCACCAAAGCCCAGCTGATCAAACAGCTGCCCAAGATCGATATGTCGCCCGATGTCGGGACCGTGGAGTTCACCGGTACCGACCAGATGCGGTTTATCCCCGGAACCCCAGACAGTAAGCCCATCCAATTCAAGCGGATCGGCGCGGCCCCTGTGTCAAACTAACCTCATGATCCCCAAGAAAAATCTCTGCCTTCTCGCCGGGATAGCCTGGGCCCTGGCCGGTTGCGGAAAGCCCTCGCTCGTCGGAGATTGGACCGGTACGGTTCAGGGCCAAACGATCACCACCAACTTCGGCCAAGATGGCAACTTCAAGGGATCGATCAAGGGCGAACAGATGAACGTCAAGTTCGAGATCGACGTCTCGGGAACCTGGAAGATCGAGGAAGATCGACTGATCCTCGACACCAAAAAGGTCACCCCGAAGAATCTCCCGAAACCACTCCGTGCCATTTTTGATGCGTCGGTTCGACCCAACCTGGTCGGGATTCAGACCCTGGACATTCGCTGGCGAGGTAAAGATGCCCTCGAAGTCACCCCAACCCGTCCTGGTACGGAACCCTACACGATGACCCGAGTTAAATAAGGGATGAGTACTCGTCGTCGCATCGCCGTCGTCATGGCCGGAGGCTCAGGAGAGCGCTTTTGGCCCCTGAGCCGGGTCCAACGTCCGAAGCAACTGCTTCGGCTCGCCGACCCCGCCAAGTCTCTCATCGAACAAACAGTTGAGCGACTCTCGCCGCTGATCGAGGCCGGAGATGTGCTCATCGCGACGGCACCCCACTTGGTCCAGCCGAGCCAAGGAGTCCTGCCCAATCTTGAGCCGGCCCAGTTTTTGGCCGAACCGCACAAGAAAAACACCGCCGGTTGCCTCGTCTGGGTTGCCGCCCAGCTTTTGGCCCAAGACCCCAACGCCCGAGCCCACACTAGCATGGCCGTTCTGGCCGCCGACCACCGCATCACTCCGGACGAGGGATTCCGCGCGACGATCGAGGCCGCCCTGGATGTGGCCGAATCCACCGGTGGGATCGTCACCATCGGGATCCGCCCAGACCGCCCCGAAACCGGTTACGGATACATCGAGGCCGAATCGAGCAAACCCGCCATCGGCACCGCCCAGGTTCCGATCCGCCCCGTTCGCCAGTTCCGAGAAAAGCCCGACCGCCCCACCGCCGAGTCGTTCCTCGCCCAAGGCGGATTCCTTTGGAATAGCGGCACCTTCTTCTGGACCCTCGATACCTTCCTCCGCGAACTTGAGCGCGTGGCCCCCGAACTGTACACCGCCATCGGCGATCTGGCTGAACTCCTCAAGAAGGGAGATCATCAGGCAGCTGCGGACCGGTTTGCCCAGCTTCCTAGTATTAGCATCGACTATGCCCTGATGGAAAAGGCGGAAATGGTCTTTGTGGCTGAAGCCGCCTTTGAGTGGGACGACGTGGGAAGTTGGGATGCCCTCGATCGGAGCTTGGCACCAGACGGCGATAACAACGTCACCCAGGGGGATACTTTGGCCATCGAGGCAAGCCACAACATCATCGTCTCGGATCGAGCCGAGACGACGGTCTGTCTGCTCGGAGTGGACAACCTCGTGGTGGTGGTCACCGACGACGCCGTTTTGGTTGCCCCCAAGGACCGGAGCCAAGAGGTCAAGAAGATCGTCGAACGACTGAAGGCCGAAGCTAAGTCCAAGTATTAACGCTGGTGCCTGCACACGCGAAAGAAAGTTCCGAAAAAAGTCCGCTACGAACAAAAAAGTCCTTGGAGTTCCACGAATTTTGTTGTATAGTAGGCGATCATGCTGGAGGACCATTCCCATTGGTCCCTGCTGATGAGTTCTCCTCGGGGAAGCAATCGCCGGGGAAGGGTGGCACGAAAATTGCCGCATCGACATAGGTAGCTCCGGAACGGAGTGACGACTTCTAAAGCAACGCAAAGCTGATCGCTCAATCGGTACAAAACGTCGGGCTGTTGGAACACAGCCATTATCAATCGAATCCTATCAGGACGCAGACTGACGTTGAAGTTCTAATTGGAGCAAATCTTCGTCAACGGTGACGGCGAGCGGCTCGTGTTGCGCACAAAACCCTGCGACGGCCGGAACTGAAAGGTTCCCTCGCCGGAACAATGACACAAGAGGAGTTCTAGAAAAACCAAAATGGCACGAAAAGCCTTTACGCTCATCGAACTGCTCGTGGTTATCGCGATCATCGCGATCCTCGCAGCGATTCTCTTCCCCGTCTTCGCCCAAGCCAAGGAATCGGCGAAGGATGCCCAAGTCATCAGCAACGCCAAGCAACATGGTCTGGCCCAGCTGATGTACTCGAACGATGCAGACGACAACTTCGCTCTGACCCTTCGAATCAGCACCGACGGTACCTTCGATACGTGGCAAGGCCTCGTTCAGCCCTACATGAAGAACTGGGGCATCGTGCAGCACCCGAAGCTCAGAGGCTTCCCGGCTGACCGAAACTCGGCCGCTTGGTACTACCAATCCCGAGCCCACTGGGCCATGCCGCTCCGCGCACTCGCTCACACCTCGGTCCCGGCCAACACCGGCTACTTCACCTTCCGATCGGCCTCGATGACCGGCGGTCAAGATCGACGGTTCGATGGTATCGGTGGTGCTGCCATGGCTAACTTCACCTGGGGCAACCGCAAAGAGGCTCCCTCCATGACCACGACTTCGGTCTCCAATCCTTCCGACACCATCATGATCGCCGAAGGCGGTATGTGGGACTTCGGTTGGGGATTCGTCGGTGCAAGCAACCCGATGAACTACTTCTGGACCGCTGGTACCTGGGTTAACGCTGCCCTGAACGTGTTCTCTGGAACCAACTACATTGGCCCACACGGCCGAAAGGGCAAGATCAAGTGCTCGGGTGGAGACGATCCGAAGGGCGCTGATGGATTCCCGAGCTGCGACGGAACCCTCCCGTGGGTTGACGGTTCGACCACCTTCGTTGCCACCGATGGTAGCGCGAAGTCGGTCAAGTGGCGCGGTGGAATCACCGGCGGAACGGACCTCGGTGGTGGAGCCTTCGCGCTCAAGCACCTCTGGCCCAACTAAGGTAGCCTAATCAACATGCGCAAAGCAATTCTTCTTGCAGCATTGGTAGCAACCGGCCTTCTGGCCGTCGGATGTGGTAGCGGAGACGGTGGAACCGCCGAAGGCCCGCCACCCGCGACCGGATCCGCCCACCCGGGATCCAAGATGGAACCCGTCGCCAGCCCCGGTGGTGCCGGTGGTACCGCCGCCCCGCAAGGTGGTGGTGGAATGCCCGGAGCCAACCAAGCCACAGGAACCGACAAGTAAGTTCGACCCTAGTAAGTCGATCGACAAAGGAACCCCATCTCTAGCAGATGGGGTTCCTTTTTTTCCTTCAGCCAACACTCCCATCCGAGAGCCCGTAGGTAAACTCAAAGCGGTTCGAGAAATGAGTTCCAACACCTTCATGCCCAGCACCGAGACCGTGTTCCAACGCACAGGCGAAAACACCATGGTCGTCAACATGGGGCCGCAGCACCCCTCCACCCACGGAGTCCTGCGCGTCATCACGGAACTCGAAGGCGAAACCATCGTCCAGTGCAAGTGCGTCATCGGCTACCTCCACACCGGAATGGAAAAGGAGGCCGAGTACCAGCAGTACCACAAGTGCACGGTCATGACCGACCGGATGGACTACCTCAATGCCAACGGCAACAACCTCGCCCACGCCTTGGCCATCGAGAAGCTGCTCGGTTGCGAGATCCCCAAGCGCGGCCAGTACCTCCGCGTCATCCTGGCCGAGCTCAGCCGAATCGCGAGCCACTGCGTTTGGCTCGGCACCCACGCTCTCGACCTCGGGGCGATGACGCCCTTCTTCTACATCATGCAACAGCGCGAGATGGTCCTCGATATGTTTGAGGTCTTCTCCGGGGTGCGCATGATGCCCAGCTGGATCGTCCCCGGCGGACTCCGCGGCGATATGCCCGAGGGCTTCGAGAAGAAGCTGCGCACCTTCCTCGTCGAATTTCCCAAGGAGCTCGATGTCGTCGAGCAACTCCTCGTCACTAACCCGATCTGGATGGAGCGAACCCAGGGCGTCGGCGTGCTCACCGGCAAAGAAGCGCTCGAACTCGGCTGTAGCGGTCCCATCGCCCGGGCCAGCGGCGTTGCTTGGGATCTGCGCAAGACGAACCCCTATTGCAGCTACGAGGACTTCGATTTCGAGGTCCCACTCGGTCAGAATGGCGATAGTTACGATCGATTCCTCGTCCGCATCGCCGAGATGAAGGAAAGCTGCCGGATCCTGCAGCAAGCCATCGATGGACTTCCCGAGGGTCCCTTCAACACCCTCGACCGAAAGATCGCCCCGCCCCCGCGCCACGAGATCGATAACTCGATGGAGTCGTTGATCCACCACTTCAAACTCTACACCGAGGGATTCCGTCCGCCAGTCGGCGAAGCCTACGCCGGGATCGAAGGTAGCAAGGGCGAACTCGGGTTCTACATCGTCAGCGACGGCTCCAATCGGCCCTATCGCTGGCACGAGCGCCCGTCATCCTTCATGAACCTGAAGGCCCTTGAGGTCATGGCCATCGGCCGCCTCCTGGCCGACGTCATCGCGATCATCGGCTCCATCGACATCGTCCTCGGCGAAATTGACCGCTAGGGTCTGGCTGTGGTCCTGGCGCAGATTCCTACTAGACGTGGGTCAACGACACGAATCATGGGCCACCTTGTAGGCACTGGCTGATACCTCCCCGGGCACCCGCACAGGGGGAAATCCTTTGGTTTGAATTTCTTCGAAAGCTGAGCACCGAAGTTCCTCGGTCTTGGCACAAATGTGATATATACTCAATGCAGGACTGCAGCCAACTTGTGGCGCATCACTGGGAGAGAGATGAATAAACTACGGACAGTGGCGCTCGGCGCCATGTTGCTTGTCGCGGGGGCATGGTCGCAGGGTCATCCTACTTATAAACTTCACAAACTGCCGATACCTGGCAACGGGCTCGGCCCGATGGGCACAAGCGCCGCTGGGGTGGTCTTGCTCAACGGCAGTACGATTTGGACCAAGAGTCGGGGAGCCGAGTCGCTCTCGATCAGTGGGATGAGGTACATCACGGAAGCCGGCTACGGGATTAGCCCGGAACTCCGGCAGTATTCTACGCCAGACGGTCGAGTACGGAGCCTGCCAGCGGTCAGCCCTGATGGAGTGACTCTGAAAACCTTGCTCTATCGGACCTCCACCGGAATTCTTGTCGGAACTACTCAGAACGGATTTTTCTATCAGCATCCTGACCGCAGGTTTCAGTATTTCAACGTACCAACCTTGCCCAATATGACAAGGGCGTGGGCAAATGATCGAGGTGATATTCTCGGACTTGCGACCGATGGCTCTTCAGTACGTTGGAGTCCGTCTTCCGGTATAAGAATCCAAAAGTTTGGCACTTTTATTTCATCCAACGAAAAACTAGAGTTCTTTGTTGACACCAACGAATCTGCCAACGGATTGAACTCAGTTCGATACCGAGTCTTCTGGGATGACCGTCGCGACGTTGTCGGAGGGACGAGTGGATTTCATAACGAATTCCGGGATGTCTCGATTTTCAACTCGATCGGAACCGAGTTGAAGTCCAGTGTTGCCGGCCGATTCTTTGATCCACCAGAGCGCGAAAGCAACGTTCTTCTTTCACGCCCCGGACGAGGGGGAGGATTCTTCTCTCAATACGCGCAGTCCCCTGGGAATGCCGCCCGGGGCTTTGGGCTCGGATCGATCATGGGATTTGATGACGGGAACAATTTGCTCGCAACTGGATATACGACGAAAGATCACGTCTATCGAACTTACTACTTAGAGGCTGTTCCAGAACCCGCAACTTTTCTCACTCTCGCCTCTCTTTCAGCAGGTCTCATGCTCCGTAAGAAAAAGGTTCGAAGGAGCAGCCAAACTCTGATGGCAATTAGCATCTTGCCACTGATGTTGACCACTTTCGGTGAGGCTAGCTTCCAGAGAGAACCCGCATTCTTCACCCACTATCAGGGTTCCACTTCGGCGGCAACGATGGTTAAGTTGTCGAACGAAGGTCACGTCGGCATCTATACAACCTACTACTCACCAGACTTCAATCCTGCACCGACGGCACACCGTAAACTCTACGGCCAGCCATTGCAAGAGCTTACTCACGGATTCTCGCATCTTAATCCGAACCCCAATATCATACTCGGTATCAACTCGGTAGGCCATTTAGTTGGAACTTTTAGTTTCAACTATGAATCTTATGCTGGTCTCTGGGCAGCTTCCATCTCTCCATTCAACCTTTCCTCACTCGCCTCTGAGTACACAGATTTCAGAACTGCGACAGGAATCAATAATCGAGGGACCATCGTCGGTTTACAGACGAACGGAAGGCCCTTTATGCTATTCCCCGACGGAACTTGCGAGTACTTCCTCTCCTTCCCGATCGATATGTCCTTCAGTCGCCAGATTTTCCTCACCGAGGACGACCGAGCGGTCATCAGCAGTGAGAACAACGTCTATAACTGGTCTAGACTAGGAGGTTTACAACAAGCTATTGTTGGTTTCCGTCTTCACGCCGTTTCAAGGAATGGTCGCAAAATCCTTTCGCGATGGGAAAGCATCAGTACCAATGTCTCGATTCTGCGGGTCTACCAACAAGTAGCGAACGAGACCCCCGCTCGGATTCCCTGGCTCACTGATGACGAGATGAGGACCTACAGCTATTTTGGAGCGTCCATCAACCAGTCCGGCGGCATCCTCGCGAGTCTGGGAAGCGTTTCCGGCTCAAAATCCTTCCTCTTTCTGCCGCAGAAAGGACTTTTCAGATTTCCTATAACGGTTAAGGACTCAGATGGAGTGAATACCTTGGAGATGCGCGGTGGTCAAAGCATCAATGATTTAGGGCAATGGGTAGGTAACGCCACTGAATATCATTCTGACGGTTCAATTAGAGATACTGTCAGTCTCGTGAATCCTATTTCAGGTCGTCTACCGAGTAAGCCAAAAATACAGATTGCTCGTCCGGGACGACCCTAGGCAAGTACCCGTGACACCTCACCAAGAGTGCGCCCACATCCGGCGACTTGATAGAATGACTGCTGTGGGCCAAAGTCAAGTCGTACCGGGCGGAGTGGTGCTTGACCTCATGGAGGGTCCCCGTTGACCGCTAAGCAGACCCGCGTCGCGGCCTATGGGCTGATCGGATTGCCGGGGCGGGTTTTGCTGTGCCGGCTGAGCGCTTCAATCCCCGACTTTGCCGGATATTGGACCCTGCCCGGGGGCGGGATCGACTTCGGCGAGGATCCCGAGGCAGCCATGATCCGCGAGGTCCGCGAGGAGACCGGGCTTCAGGTCCCAGGGGGCCAGCTCCTCTCCGTGGNNCCCGCCACTTTGTCCACCCCGACCGCGAACTCCATTCCCTCCGCCTGATCTTTCGCTGCGACGAGGCAACCGGAGACCTCTCCTGGGAAGAGGACGGATCCACCGACCGCTGCGAATACTTTGCCCTTCCCCTCCCCGCCGACCTGCCCCGGGTGGAGCTCGTCGATGTCGCGCTTTCCCACGTCCAAAGATAACCGTCCCGAATCACCATCTCAGGCGTAGAATAGGGCAATCATGAACCGTGTCTCTCGCACAATCGCTGGCCTGGCCATGATCGCTGCGCTTGCCTCGATTTCGGGCTGCGGTGGAGGAGGTCTCGAACAGGTCATCACCCCGTCCCGGGACAAGAACACCCTGACCGATCTGGTCCGCTCGGCTTTTTCGGCCTATGCCGCCAACGCCGGAATGGAGATGCTGAGCGGAGCGCTGGGCGTCCCCGGCCTCACTCGACAGTCGAGCGGTGAACCAGGCTCGGACAACGACATCCGCGATCCCAGTTCGCCCTATTTCGACCCCTATTTCGGGCTATGGTCCCTGACCACCGGCGACATCAACCAGTATTCGACGACGTACTACCTGGATGAAGCCCTCACCCAAGAAGCGGGGACCGGGCTGAGCACCTGGAGTTCCACCGAAGAATCCACCGAGGGTAGCTCCGAGATTCGGATCCTCGCCGGGCCGACCGCCGGATACACCCAGACGAGCACCTATCGCTACAGCGCGACGGACTATTCGGGCGAGTATTCCAGCCAGGTGGTCCACCCCAGTCTCGGCACCAGCACCGACATCGGCCAGTGGGATGGCCTCGGAAACGGGACCTACTCCAGCCGATGGAGTAAAGACGACCAAACCACCGAATTCACCGGGAGCTATAGCGCCGACGGATCCTGGCAGACAACCAATAACCAGAGCGACGGCTTCCGGTTCACCCTGACCGGCCTTGCCGACGGAACCGGCTCTGGCGAGATGGTCGGTCCCGATGCGCTTCTTCCCGCCAGCATCGCTTGGGACGCCGAGGGCAATGGCACCATCACCTGGGCCGATGGCTCGACCTCCGATGTCTCGTGGTTTGGAATCGGCGGCGGCGCGACCGCAGGCGGCGACTCAGGCTCCACCGACGGATCCAGCGGAGACGACGGGCTATAACCTGAGAGTCTGAAGGGCATAGAGCGCCGATCCACGAGCCCCGGCCCGGTCACCATCGGGCACGATATGGATCGGCAAGCCCCGCTGGTCCTCTCGATAGTGGATCGCGCTCTGGATTCCGTCGAGGTAGCGAGCCCGAAAAGCCTCGCTGGCCTCGACCCCGCCCCCACCGATGAAGACTGCGTCGGGGTCGAGGGCATTGATCATCAGCTCCAGATGGGCGGCGATCGCGTAGGTTTGGGTGCGAAAGATCTCTAGCGCCATCGGGTCTCCTTCTTCGGCTAGGCCCCGCACCTTTTTGGCCGCCTCTTTGGCCGGCAGCCCGTGGAGCGGATGGTCGGGATATCGCGGCAAGAAGAACGGCAACAGGTTCTTTTCGATCCCCGTCAGGCTGGCGATCGATTCGAGATCGGACTTTTGCCCGCAGTTGCAAAGAGCAGGGATGGAGAGTTCGGGGTGCCAATCACAAGGAAGCTTGGCATGGCCTAATTCGGCTGCAAAGCCGACCCGGCCAACCACCATCCGGCCCCCTGCAACGATCCCTCCGCCGAGCCCCGTCCCGATGATGAGTGAAACACTGGTCTTGTCGGCATCGGGCCCAAAGACCGACCAATGGGCATAGAGTGCGGCTGCGTTGGCATCGTTCAGATAGGCGACCGGGAGTCCAAGCCGCTCTTCCAGTGCGCCCCGGATATCGAACCCGCCCCAACTCGGGTTCCCAAAGTTCGCCGGCCCCTCGTGGCAAAGCACTCCGGTCGCCGTCGCCGGACCGGGCGTGTCGAGCCCGACCGCCCCGACCTGATCACGGGTCCAGCCCAAATAGTCCAGCGCCTTTTCAAACGCGGCCTCCAGCTGACCAAGGCAGGCATCCGGCCCTTCGGTCACCCGCGCCGGAATCTCGACCATCTCTTGCACCAAAAATCTCTCGCCGTCGTACCCGGTGAGGTTGATCGTATTGCCGCCGAGGTCGAGTCCGATGGTGAACGCCATGCCGCTTTCAGTCTAACCGAAATCGCCTTGTCGCCCCGGCCCAAGGCCAGGCCCTGGCTTCGGCNNCGCTCAGCCCTGCCCCGGGGCGACGTGAAACCTACCCAAACGTCTCGGCGACCCGCAAGAGCGCGGGTCCCAGCGCCTCGGCCTCGGAGACCTCGTTATACAGCGCAAACGAGGCCCGCGCCGTTGCCGGAACTCCCAGAGACTTCATCAAGGGCATGCAGCAATGGTGCCCGGTTCGGATCGCGATCGCCTGTTGGTCCAGCATCGTGCCGATGTCGTGGGGGTGGGCCTGTTCCATCACAAAGCTGACCACCGCCACCTTTTCCGCCGTCCCGACGACCCGGGCCCCCGGAATCTGCTCGACCGTCGCCGTCGCCACCCTCAAGAGCTCCATCTCATGGGCATGGATCGCCTCCGGATCGAATCCGCCCAGCCAATCGAGCGCCGCGCCCCAGCCGATCACCCCCGCAATATTGGGCGTCCCCGGCTCGAACTTGTTGGGCAAACCGGCGAAGGTAGTTCCATCCCAGCTGACGGTGCGGATCATATCGCCCCCGCCCTGAAAAGGCGGCATCGCCTCCAACAGCTCGGCCCGCCCATAGAGCGCCCCAACCCCCGTCGGACCATACATCTTGTGGGCCGACATCGCATAGAAATCCACCCCCAGCTCCCGGACATCCACCCTTCCATGAGCGAGCATCTGGGCCCCATCGGCCAAGAAGAGCGCCCCCACCGCGTGGGCCATTTCGGCCATCTTTTGCACCGGATTAATCGTGCCCAGGGCGTTGCTGGCATGGACGCACCCGACCAGACGAGTCTTTTCGCTCAGCATTTGGCCATAGGCTTCCAGGTCCAGTTCTCCGCTCGGCAAGATCGGGATCGGCCGCACCGTAGCCCCGGTTCGTTCGGCGACCAATTGCCAAGGGACGATGTCGGCGTGGTGCTCCATCCCGCTCAGCAAGATCTCGTCCCCTGGCTTCAGGTTGGCCAAGCCCCAACTGTGGGCCACCAGGTTGATCGCCTCGGTGCACCCCTTGGTGAAGATGATCTCGTGCGAGTGCTCCGCGCCGACGAACTTCTGAAGCTTGACCCGGGCCGCGTCGAAGCTCTCGGTCGCCCGTTGGCTCAGCTTGTGGACTCCGCGGTGGACGTTCGCGTTGTCGTGCTGATAGTAGCGCTGCATCTCGCGCAAAACCGCCCAAGGCTTTTGGGTGGTGGCCGCGTTGTCCAGGTAGATCAGCGGCCGCCCGCGGACTTCTTGGTTCAGCGCCGGAAACTGGTCGCGCAAGATGCCGAGATCGAGAGCAGTGGCCATGTCCCTCTATTCTATGCCCTCTCCCGGCCCCGCATCCGCCCCCACCCCGGGGTATATTGAAAGTCTTCCGGGCGGTTAGCTCAGTGGTAGAGCACTTCGTTCACACCGAAGGGGTCACAGGTTCAAATCCTGTACCGCCCACCATCCCTTTCCTGCTGTTTTCAGCAAATCCCTCCCCTCTTGCCGCCTAGGCGGGCCGTGCGGTAACGTCCGCCGATGGGATACTCCCTGTGCGTATATACGGTGCCGGCCGGGGAGATCCAACGCGTGTTCGGCTCGCGCGACCAAGACCTTTACGAGGCCATTGTGGCCCAGCGGAAGGACGACCTCGCCGGCAACGACGAGTTCTTTGCCGACATGGAAGACGAGGACGACGAGGACTGGGAAGAACCCAAAACCGGGTGCCTGGGCTTCCTCTTCCGCATGGCGGGCAAGCGCCGCAACCTGCCCACCTACGATGGCCCCGCCTCCACCGGGCCGTACCAAACCAGCGAAGAGCTACTGCACGGCCTGATCTTTGGGGAGACGCTGGATTCCCGCTGCGGCAGCAAGCTGGCCTACGTATTCGAGATGCTGGTGGCGCACCTTGGCACGCGTGAGGATGTGGGGTCGCTGGAGAGCATGCGGTCGAGTTCCGGGTGGACCGGTGAAGTGGACAAGATGCTGAAGAAATCCGGCCTGCCGGAGAACCTGTTTAGCATTGAGAGCCGGCTGATGGGGCGCGGGGCGCCGCACAACGTGCCGGTGTCGCACGATTTCCCGTATTACGGCTACCTGCTGCAGTGCGAGGCGGCGGCGGCGCATGCGGCGCTGAACCCCGCGCGGCTGACCGAGGTGGCACAGGCGCACCAATACGCCGATGTGGCCGTGGCGGCGACGGACGCGGTAGCGGCGTGGCTGACCAAGTGCACGCAAGAAAACCGCGACCTTTTTGGGTTCTACTACTAAGGGCTGAAATAGAAAAGCAGGGGGTGTAGATAAAACCCCCCTTATTTGTTTCAATGTGTAAGAGTGTGGGGGTAAAACAACAAAATGCGTCGTGCATTTGTTTTGGCTTGGGCCTTGTTGCTGGCCGCGATGAGCCAGGGGACCGCCCCGTTCATCTTATGGCTGGGTTCTTGGGGGCATCTGTCTCAGCAACCAGAATCCGCTCAAGCGGCCGCAGTGAACCCCGGCCGAGGGCACCTCAATCTTGTCTCGGTTCCCAATATCCATGGGGCGCAGGAACTGACCCTCAACTTCTACAGCGGTCCGGCGGCGTTGGCGTTCACTAAGCAAACGGGGATTTCGGGGAGCTTTGTTTCGGGCAAGTTGGGCGTCTCGCCCAATGGCTCAATGTACGTGCTGGGCACCTCGACGACAGGGGTCAATCGGCAGCTCACGCTCGTTTGCATCAGTACCACTGGTGCCCTCAAGTGGACCAAAGTGTTGGCAACTTCAACGACTCAAAACTTCCGAAGCCTGATTAGTGTGGATAGCTCCGATGCCGTCGTGGTCGCATTCTCGGTGGGAACTCAGCCTAACTTTGCCAACACCATCCTGCGCATCAAGGAGAGTAACGGCGGAACAATCTGGACGAAGAATTTCACCAGCCCAGCGAATCTCAGCAGCCTTATGACAGGCTCAGGAGTTGCGGTGGTAAGCCACGCAACGGGAACCCTCATCACTGCCCCGACTCGATTTCGTGGCTTCATCATCAACACAGGGNNATGATTACGCGGCTGTGGGCCTTACCGTATTCGGCAAATTTAATCCTGTGAGTAAGGAATTTAACATGGTGAGTCACCGCGTGCTTGGTGAACCTTCCCATGTTTACAGCGTCAATGACCAGGGCAACGTGGTGTGGATTTCAAGCCTGCCTGATAGTGTGACGCAAGTGCCCGTGCATGATGCCAGTGGCAGAATCTATACCCTGAATGGCACCAATACCTTCACGTATTCGATGGTGTGCCACAGCCCGAGCGGGGCCTTGATCTATCAGACTCCGGTGCCCAATATGTCGGGCTTTTTGATGCCGGATACCTACGGGGTCACAGCGGACGGAGTTTGCTATTTCATGCACGAGCAAGTGGTGAACAACCAAGAGATTTTCCACATCTCGGAGTTCAGCCCCACGGGGCAATTGAATTGGCAGTCTCCCACGCCGGCCCCGTGGGCGGGCCTGGGATTGTTTGGCACGATGAGGGCGATCCTGCCGCCGTCACCCGAAACGGGCGGCACGCTATATATGACGGCGACGGTGAGTGAGAGCGTAACGGGCACGGACGTGGGCAACTTCTATTACGCCAGTCCGTAAGGGGGGTGAGGGGTGGGGGCTTCCCCTCACTCCTCCCACG
>DDSL01000085.1 GCA_002343825.1 Chthonomonas sp. UBA2391 | reverse complement strand
TTCATAGGTCAGCCAGTACTCCTGCTCGTGAATGTACTTTTGAAGATCGTTGTGAATCCCCCTGTTGCGCCCTTGTTCGGTCGCATGGATCGTGGCCACTATCGGGA
The DNA here is from genome assembly GCA_002343825.1 of Chthonomonas sp. UBA2391. Taxonomy (GTDB): domain Bacteria; phylum Armatimonadota; class Fimbriimonadia; order Fimbriimonadales; family Fimbriimonadaceae; genus UBA2391. Next base: position 25,311 of record DDSL01000085.1, on the reverse strand, counting down.
GTTGGTACTCGTACTTGAGTTCGCGAGCCGAGTCAAGTGAGAGCCAGTCGTGGGCGTGGAAAATGGTGGGTTGACCGCCGGGGCGCCAGTCTTCTAAGAGTTTGCGGACTCGGAGGTCGGTCGCTTTGTTGAGTAACTGGATCTCATGAACGAAGTTGTCCGGTTCCTTCTCCAAGTGGACACGGTGGACATGCACTCCGCTGGCTTCGGTTTCTTCGTCCGGGGCGTTCGGTGTGGCCTTGGTAACCACGTGGACTTCGATGCCAAGCTTAACGAGTTCTTTGCTCAGGTCGTAGACGTGGGGGCTGATCCCTCCCACAATTCGGGGTGGGTATTCCCACGAGAGCATCACGACGCGCATCACGCTCGGAGTTGTACCTGCTGGGGTCTTCCGTTGCCTTGACGCCGGGTCCAGGAGGAGGGCCTTACGGCCGCGGCGTGCGCACTCGATCCTCTTCGGGGCGGAGCTGAATCGCCACTCGTTCGCTGTTTGTGGCGATGTAAAGGCGGTCATCGGCCAGAGCCATTGGACCCGAGGCGAAGTATCGCCAGTCGACCTGCCTTGTCTGCCGATTCAGGGCGATGGTCTGCCCCGAACCGGCGGTGCCACTCAAGAAGATGTGAGACCGAGTGACCAGCATGTGGGCTGGAATGATGTCGTCAAAAGCCACTTCCCAGTTGGTCGCCAACGTGGCGGGGTTGAGGGACAGGACTTTGCGAAATCCGAGCGAAAAGACCTCGTTTCCGTCCAGCGCGATCTCGTTCCGGGCGGCAAAGCCGGGGAGGACGGTGACCTTGGTCGCGATGGTTCCGTTGAGCAGGTTCAGCCTCAGGACCTCGCCTCGGCGGCCGGCGAAGGCGGTGCCGGTCGGGGTCACGATCATCGGCGTCCCCATAAAGCCTGAGGAAAACGGATTGCTCCCATCGACCGCTGTCGTCGTGGCGACTCCTTCTGGGCTGATTCGTTGAAGTCGATTGGTGAAGACCCAAACCCAACCTGCAAACTGTCCTGCCGTCCACTCTCCGAAATCCGGGATTTCGGCATTGATCCACTGGAAGGATCCGTCGGGGTTGTATCGGGTGATCCCCCCTACGAAGCCAGAAGGGAAGTACATCGTGGTGCCGACTGCGGTCCCAGCAAAGTAGTTTTGGTTCTGCGCCGGGTGCGTTCGGTCCCACAGCACGAGGCCCGAGGAAGGATCGAGAGCCTGAATGCGGCTCGCCGCAAAGTCCTTGGACTGGTAGTACAGCTGCCCATGGGCCAACGTCGGTTGATGGACCGCCAATACTGAGGTTCGAGGGGTGCTCCATCGGAGATCTCCAGTCTTGACTTGAACAGCGTCAATACGAGGCGCAAGACTGCGATATGAGAAATAGACGATCGATCCGCTGGCAATCGGTTGGTGGGGATCGAACGAGTTGAACAGAATCGGTTTGCGCCACAACTCTCTCGCCTTCGAAAGATCATAGACTTGGGGCGTAAAGTTCGTTCGAGCGTAGTTGCCGGCTTGCGTGGTCCAGGCCTGCGAAAAGCCGGACGTAGCCAACGAAGCGATTCCCAAAAAGACCAGACCATGCATCAGTCGCATGGCCCTTATCTTACTCAGTCTAGATCAAGGTCATGGAGGAGGCGTGGATTCTGCCGCCACTCTTCCCGTACCTTTACATGGATCTCCAGGAAGACCGGGGCCCCGATGAGGCTTTCGATTTCGGCTCGCGCTTCGCTTCCGATCGTCCTGAGCNNCCTGAGCATCGCGCCCTGTTTTCCGATCAAGATCGCCTTTTGACCTTCCTTCTCGGCGACCAGACTCATGATGATGTGGACTCGCCCGTCCTCCTTTTCGTCCCATACATCGACGACGGCGGCGACCGCGTAGGGAAGTTCTTGCTTGGTGTGGGCGATCGCCTTCTCGCGAACCAATTCGGCGGCGATGCGGCGCATGGGCTGGTCAGTGATCATCTCTTCGGGAAAAACGGGTTCTCCCTCGGGCAGTTTGCTTACCACGAGATCGAGGAGCTTCTCCAGGTTCTCGCCGCGATCCAGCCGGGTCAGCATGTAATCCTTGGTACCCAAGAGTTCGCAATATGCGTCGACGTTTTCGACCACAAACTCTGCCTTGAGGAGGTCCATCTTGTTCAGACAGAGCAACACCCCGTTGGATCCTGGGTTCTCCTCGGCGTGGGGATACTTCCACGTGCGCTCCAGCATCGCCGCGATCATCTGGTCTTCCTCATTGGGCGGACGACTGGCATCGGCCATATAGAGGACCAGATCGACGTCGGCCAAAGACGCCCTCGCCTCTTCGTTCATGAACCGACCTAGCTTGGTATGGGGCTCATGGATTCCGGGGGTATCCACTAAGGCGAGTTGGTAATGAGGCTCTGTCCTCACGCCGAGAACGCGGCGCCGCGTCGTTTGCCGACGGGACCCCACGATGGTCACCTTTTGGCCGACAACGGCGTTCACGAGCGTCGATTTTCCCACGTTCGGCTTGCCGATGAGGGCAACGACTCCAGTGCGATGGCTTCCCACTATTCGCGCTTCCTAAACATCACGTTGACGCTTGCGGCGGCGGGATCACCAAATCGTTCTCCGGCGATCTCGGGACCGCTGTTGCGCTCCTTGCCGTTGCGTCGTCGTCGTCGACGGCGGCCGCTTGTCTTGCTGTCGCCGGGCTTGTCCAGGTCAGCGAGACCCTCGGGAGCTTCGATCTCGAACTGGCTGGGTTTCAGCAGAAGGTCGTCGGCCATCTCATCGGTCCAGGTCTCTTCCATCCATTCGCCGAGCTTCATGATCGGAACGTCGAAACTCAGGTCTTCGATGCGAACGGTGTTTTCAGGCCGACTCGGGAGTTCAGTGACCGTTGCGAGATCGTCCATGTCCCGACCAAGAGCAGCTTCGAGGTCACCCTTCGCTCCGACCATGAAGCAATTCGTGCTCCCATTGAGCGCGTTGAACCGCAGATGGGTCGCGTCCATGGCCGCCCATTCTTGGCCCGCAACATCATAGGCGGCCCATTTATCGGGCAGAGTGATCGTCCTCGGACCCGGATTGGCGCAGTGAATCGTGAGGTAGGGAGGTCGGACATGGACCACGTCGTCGTGATAGTTCCAAGCCTGAACGCCGGCCATCTGGCCGAGGGCGCGGAAGAAGGCTGGGGTCACGACGGCCTCACCCAAGAAGACCGACTTCCATCGCCCGTTCGCGTCCTCGGGATCCGAGAACTCGCGAACGACAAAACTTGGCAGGCCCGTTTGACTGTATTCGCCGAGGACCAATCCGTCTTCGGGGATGGCAAAGTAGCTCGGTTCGAGCTGTCCTCCGTCGGCAAGGATCCTTTCGGGGAGGGCTTCGCAGAGGGGATGTCGCCGGTTAAGCATGGTCGTTCCCGACTTGCAGGCAAAGGGTTGCGGCTTGAGAGCGATTCCGGTGGCTTCGCGCACTCGTTCGAGCGATTCTCGTCCGGAATCAAAGAGCCCGGCGGCGTACATCCAGAAGAGCACCTTGCCGTCTCGTTGTAGGCGAGTGCGGATTGCGGTTCGCACTTCGGGGCGGATGTCCCAAGCGTTGACGAAGACGTGGAGCTTGCAGTCGGGGAAGCGCTCGCGGTGGGCAAGGTCGCTCAACAGATAGAACCCGGCGCTCAGTCCACTTCGAAGGATCGCCTCGCGGACGTTCTGGACCAGCAGGGTGAACGCCTGTTGGTCGGCTAGGTAGGCGAGAGAGCGCTCGTCGATAAAGACGGCCACGTCGGGATCTCTGGCCGGAGCACCATACCGGCGGACGAGGGCCTCCCGAACTAAGCCGGCACGCTCCCAGATCCCGGGGGATGCCAGCCAGCCGTTGCCCCAGAGGTCCATCCAGCTGACTCCAGCGCCGTGGGCGAGGGCCGCACCGGCCCCTCGCCACTGGACGCTATCGAGCGCCTGGGGAGTCCGGATCACGGGGTTGAAGTCGTCGGGCTCGGGGCGGGTGCCCATCGAAGTCTTGAAGTCTTCTTCGCTGATATACAGCTTGCCGTTCAGCACGACGCTGTCGATCGGGCACGGGAAGGGGCAGGTTCCGCCGGGCTCGCGATTCTTGTAGCTCGGGGGACCGGCGACGATATCGACTTCGGGGGTGCGGAGCAGCTTACCGAGCGAGAGGTGACCGCTCGCGGCGTGCGACCACTCGAACGTGTAGCCATACGAGACCCCCACGAGGAAGTAGCCCTCACTCGCCTTTTTGGCTTGATAGGCCAGGTCCTGAATTCGTTCGCAGGTGACATCGCTGATGAAGAGGTGATAATCCACCCACCGGCGGGCCTTTCGCCCAGTGAGGACAAAGTCTTCGGATGGGCGCTTGTCGAGGGGAGGAATCTCCAGCGTCTCGAAAGATGCCCGGCCATCGAACCAGCTTGCCCGGAGGGCGACTACATCGTTGCGGTACCGGGTGCGGAGCCACTGCCGGAACTTGTGGGTCGCGGCGGGACTGGTGTCGTAGCCTTGCTGGCTCCCCATGAACCACTCGCCACGCTCCAGATGGAGGCCCAAGATCCGCTTATCGTTATCGATCGACCGAAGTTGCTGGGTGAACTTGACGAGGCATTCACTCGCGATGCCCCAAAATCCGTCGTCGGCAACGCTCGGTTCGCCCTGTTCTCCCTCGGCGGTTCGGTACCGGGCTTGGGGATGTTTGCTCGCCCAGTTATCGGGCGCGGTGAAGACAACCCGGAAGAGAACCAGGGCCTTGGGGTCAATCTCAAGGGTTTTCTTGAGCAGGTATCCGGCAAAGGCCACGCTGTCCATCACTGCCGCTGGATTGACCTCGAGCTCGACGTAATGCCAGAACACGTGAATGCCTTGGTCAGCCGCCATTCGGATCTGCTCAAAGGCATTTTGAGCGCGGTCTTCGTCGGTGGCGTTGACGAAGAAGAAGATCGGCGCAATGGCTCGCTGATCNNTCTGAGGACCACCTGTGGGGCATCTGCGGGGATGGAGATCGGTTCGCGGACCGGTGCCGGTGGTGGCGCCGGGGGTTCCGGTCGCTTGAATTCGGGGCGAGGTTCAGGACGAGGCTCGGGCTTTTTGGCCGGTTCGGGCTTGGCCAAGGCGTCCGCGGCCGAGATCGGCTTTTCACCGCGCTGACCTTTGCCCTTTCGCGGGACCAGCTTGGAGGTTTGAGCCTTCTCCTCGGTCTTGTTGCTTCTCCATTCCAGGATGACCAGGTCCCCATCACCGACGACCTGCGCGGGCTGGGTCGAGGGTTCATCTGCGGGTTCGGGAGTTGGCTCAGCGGCCTGAACTGCGCCACTTCGCGGACGGAATTCCACCACAATCCTTCCTTCGGGGTCGGACCATGCAGGTGCACTCGGATTCTTGGTACTTGCCCTACGCGCGGGCCTGGCCGCGGGCTTAACTTCGGCGACCTCGGCTTGGGGGGCGGGCTTCCTTCTCGATCGAGGCGCGGCCTTGGCCTCTGCGGCTGGGGCTACCTCGGGCTGAATTTCAGGTTCCGTGGCCTTTTTGCGAGTCCGGGTCGAGGATTTCTTAGTCTCGATCGGAGTCGGCTCGGGTTGGATCTCGGCTTCGGCAGGCTTCTTTCGGGTCCTGGTTGGCTTGGCCGGAGCGGGGGTCGTGATTTCAGCAGGGCTGTCGGTCTTTTTCTTTCGCATGTGCTTTGCTTTGTTGCGCTTCGAGCCAGTTGGCGAGCGCGGTGGGATGAGTGAAAATCGTGTCGGGGGCCTCGGCATCGAGGTCGGCAAGACGGCCGGCCCCATAGGTGACGGCAATCGTGGCGGCGCCTGCCGATTTGCCACACCGGATGTCATAGATGCTGTCGCCGATCATCACGGCCCCCGCCGGATCGACACCGAGCATCTGGCAGGCTAGAAGAGCGGGGTCGGCAAAGGGCTTGGGTCGCGTGGCATCGTCGGCGGTGACGACTGGGATCGGTCGAAGCATCGGAGCCACAGTCCAGAACTCCTCGATTTCGAGGCGATTCTTGCTGGTGACCATCGCGACCGGGAAACCGGCTAGGTGGAGCTTCACCGCTGCCTCGACGGGTTCGACAAAGAGCTTCGCGAGGTGTTGGTGGGCGGCAAATCGGCCGATCGCAAAGTCCATCCGCTCGGACAGGGAACTGGGATGATGTTCGAGTCCAAAGAGGTTCATCTGGTCGAACAGCGGCCTACCGATGAGCCCACGGATCTCGTCATCGGCGGGGGAGTGACCCAGAAAGTTATGGTAGCTCTCGCGCAGGCCGAGCAAGATGACCTCGGTGCTGTCCGCGAGTGTCCCGTCCACGTCCAAAAGAATGGCGCGGATGGACATGGATTCAAGGCGCCCCAGCATTACTGCCAATTATGGCTGATCTTCTTCATCCGAATCGCCACTTTCTGGCTTCATCATGGGGAAGAGCAGAACTTGTCGGACGGTTTCGGCTCCGGTGAGCATCATCGCCATCCGGTCGATCCCGATTCCACAGCCGCCTGTGGGTGGCATTCCGCACTCCAATGCGTAGAGAAAATCTTCGTCCATTGGGTGGGCTTCGTCGTCCCCCGCCGCCCGCTGAGCAAGCTGGTCCTGGAAGCGTTCGCGCTGGTCGATCGGGTCATTGATCTCACTGAAAGCGTTGCAAACTTCCTTGCCGCGGATGTAGCCCTCGAATCTCCGGGTGAAGCCTGGCCGGTTCGGATCCTTCTTGGCGAGCGGTGAGGTTTCGAGCGGATACCCAATCAAGAATGTCGGTTGGATCAGATCCTCTTCGACAAAGACTTCCAGCAACTTTTCGATCAATCCCCCAAGGTGATCCTCCTTTTGAAGATCGACTCGCTTGCCATTTTTGGGATTGACCACGGTTTCTCCCCCGAGCGCGCTTTTGAGGGTAGTAAGGTCACTCAAACTCTCGACTGGGATGGAGGCTCGTTCCGCGATGGTTCCGAGCAGGTCGAGACGTTGCCAATCGGGGCCGAAGTCGATCTCAACTTCTCCGGCGACGACCTTGGTCGATCCAAAGACTTCGAGAGCGACGTAGCGGAACATCTCCTCAACCAACCTCATGATATCTTCGAGGTTGCTATACGCTTCATAAAATTCGAGAAGTGTGAATTCGGGGTTGTGCCGATTGCTGACACCCTCATTGCGGAAGACGCGGCCGAGTTCGTAAACTTTTGGTACATCTCCGCAGATGATCCGCTTGAGATAAAGCTCCAGGCTGATCCGCAGCTTGACCTCTAGGTCGTAGGCGTTATAGTGAGTCAGAAACGGTCGAGCTGCGGCTCCGCCAGCCTCCAATTGCAGGAGTGGGGTTTCGACCTCCAAGTATCCCCGACTATCGAGAAAGCGCCGGACGGCGGCTACGATGCGCATTCGATCGAGCAGAAGCTTGCGCGAATCAGGATTACAGATCAAGTCCAAATGCCGGTGGCGGAATCGCACTTCGTTATCGCTCAATCCGTACCAACGTTCACCATCCTTCTCCTTGCCAAAGGGCAAGTTATGAAACGCCTTGCTGAGCGGTGTTAGGGTTGAGACATAGATCGACTTCTCGCCGGTCTTGGTGATAAAGAGTTTGCCTTCGACGCCCAGATGGTCGCCAATATCGAGAAGCTGCGCAACCTCCCAAGCCGTTTCCCCGACGTCGTCCTTGCGGATGTAGAGTTGAATCTTGGTCTCTCCATCGCTGAGGTGGGCAAACATCGCTTTCCCCATCACCCGAACCGCTACGATTCGGCCAGCAAAGCTTACGGGTTTATCCTCGACGTAGTTGTCAAGCAACTCCTTGGCGGATTCGGTGGATTCGAACCGCTCTATGGCATAAGGATCGGCACCAAGTTCTCGGAGTCGCGCCAACTTTTCGAGGCGCTGATGGAATAGGGAAGTCTCTTCCGACATGCGGCAGGGAGTGTACCAAAAGGAATTCGGTCCTGCACACGAAGCGTGAACAGGACCGAATGGTGGGGTCGTTGTGGGCTTACTTGCCGACGCAGCTGCCGCAGTCCTTCTTCGCGCCGTCGACGATCATTCCGCCTTCGGTCGAAGCGAGCGCCTTGGCGATGGTCGGCGGGACGAGAACGTTATCGATGACGTGGATGGTGCCGTTGCTAGCGCCGATGTCGGTCTTGGTGACTTGGGTCTTGCCGTTCAGGAGGACCTTGCCACCCTTGACGGCGATGGAGACCTTTTCGCCTTGGACGGTCTTGGCGTCCTTCAGCTTAACGACGTCCTTGGCCATCACGTTGCCGGCCACGACGTGATACGTCAACACGGCCTTGAGAGCTTCCTTGTCGTTACCCAGGGCTTCGAGGGTGGCCTTGGGGACCTTCTTGAAGGCAGCGTCGGTCGGAGCGAAGACGGTGAACGGGCCCTTGCCCTTCAGGACGTCAACGAGTCCGGCTTGACCGAGGAGGCTAGCCAGGGTCTTGAACTGACCGGCTCCAACCGCGGTGTCAACGATGTCTTTCTTCGGGGCCAGCGCGATGCTGGCGAGGGCGGTCGCGGCCACGACGCCGACGACCAAGAGAGTTTTTCGGAATTTCATATTGTTTGCTCGCTTCAACCCTGATGGGTCTGTCAGGCGAAACTACTGGACGAGCCTAGAGTGAAGTTCCTGAAATATTATTTTAGAGTGATATTTGCGCTTATCGTCACAAGGATGACCGGATCAGGATAATAGGGCCGTGTCGAGCGTGCTGCAGTGGGATGTCGATCTGTTTCGAGCGATTCACTTAGCTCGAAACCCGGGCCTCGATTGGGTTTTTTGGCTCCTCAATACAAGCGGGCTCGGCTGGATCCAGGCGGGAGCGATCTTGTTTTGGGGCTGGCGGTGGCCGGAACATCGCGCGGTTGCCCGTTTGGTGTTTTGGGGCGGGGTTGTGTGCGGGTTGCTCCGGCTGCCTCTCATGAGTTTGGCCGATCGGATGCGGCCAAGCAATTACGAGTGGGCTTTTCCGATGGAGGAAGTATTCGGACGGTCCAGTTTTCCCAGCGGGCACACTTCCACCTCCTTTGCGATTGGTTTCGTTCTCTGGCTTGCGTGGCGCGGCACGGCCCGCGAAAAGTGGGCCTGGCTGGTCCTCCTCTGGGCGCTTGGAGTCGGAGTGGCCCGCATTTATGCTGGGGTCCATTATCCGAGCGATGTCCTGGGGGGAGCCTGTTGGGGGGCTATCTCGGCCGCAATTATTTGGCTACTGGCTCCGCGACTCCGAATCGACCCATCGCCCGAAACTTCTCGTATCGATGCTTCTTGACCGCCTCTGGTCCTAGCGGAAGAAGTTCTTCTAGCGCCATTTGAATCGCGGACCCAACGAGTCTTGCGGCCTCTGCGGCGTTGCGATGGGCTCCGCCGAAGGGTTCGGGCACGATTTCGTCGATCAGACCGAGTTCCAGAGCATAGTCGGCGGTGAGCCGGAGGGCTTGGCTGGCTTCGGGTCCCCGCTCGGGGGCTCTCCAAAGAATCGCTGCACATCCTTCTGGGGGAATGACGCTATACACAGAGTGCTCGAGCATCAAGACCCGGTTGGCGACCCCAATGCCGATGGCCCCACCGCTGCCTCCCTCGCCGATCACGACCGACACGATTGGAGTTCGGACGCCGAACATCGCCAGCATCCCAGCGGCGATGGCCTCGCTGATGCCCCTCGATTCGCTCTCGGGCCCGGGGTCAGCCGCCGGGGTATCGATGAAGGTCACCACGGGGAGACGGAATCGGTCGGCCATCTCGAAGAGGCGAACGGCCTTCCGGTAGCCTTCAGGCTTGCTCATCGCGAAGTTGCGGAGGTTTCTTTCGGGAATGGTACGGCCCTTTTGGTGACCGACCACCATGACGGGTTGACCGCGGAACTTAGCCGGTCCCCCGATGATGGCGTTGTCGGTTCCAAAGCGTCGGTCGCCTTGGAGCTCGGTAAAGTCGGTCATCAGTTCGCCGATGTAGTCGAGCGTATAGGGCCGGGGCTCCGCCCGAGCGACCAAGACTTTCTCCCACGGGGATAAGTTTTGGTACTTCTGCTCGATGTAGCGATCCCGCCGCTTTTCAAACTCTCGGATTCGCGCATCGAGCTTTGAACGTTCCTCTCCGGTGGAGTTCTCCGCTAGCTTGGCGAGTTTTGCCAGGCCATCGTCGAGGTCCAAAAGCGGACGCTCCCATTCCTTCCAACTCTTAGGCAGACTCAAGTTGACCTCCAAGGGTGCTGGTCAGGGCGATCAGCGCATCGCGCAGGTCGCGGCGGGGAACAATGCGGTCGATCATCCCGTGTTTGAGGTGGTATTCGGCGGTCTGGAAGTCGTCGGGGGCCTTCACGACCTGAGCTTGCTTGCTCACCCGGGCTCCGGCGAAGCCGATCAGCGCTTTGGGCTCGGCGATCACCACGTCACCCACGAAAGCGAAGCCGGCGCTCACACCGCCCATGGTCGGGTCGGTCAGCACGCTGATGTAGGGCAGGCCCTTCTTGGCCAGGCGCGTGAGGGCCGCGTTGGTCTTGGCCATCTGCATCAGGCTGAGCAGTCCTTCCTGCATTCGGGCTCCTCCGCTGGCGCAGAAGACGATTGCGGGAACCCGGCTTTCGCATCCGCGCTCCAGAGTTCGGGTGACTTTTTCACCCGCAACCGAGCCCATTGACCCCCCCATGAAGCTGAAATCGGCGACGGCAATACTGACTTTTCGGCCATCGAGGGCGGCAAACCCGCTTAGAATTCCGTCATTGCGGCCGTTTTTTTGGATCGCCGATCCCAGCTTGTCGCCGTACTCCGGAAAGCTGAGGGTGTCGAGGCTCTGGAGCTCTTGATCGCGTTCTTCAAACGAATCGGGGTCGAAGGTCCAGGTGATCCTTTGCCGAGCCGTGAGGCGATGGTGGTGCGAGCAATGCGGGCAGACCAGCAGGTTCGCTTCCAGTTCCCGCTTGAAGAGGGTCTTTTTGCAATTGATGCACTGGGTAAAGGCGTCCGAAAGGGCCGAACCGCTGGACTTCCCGCCGAGTCGCATACCTGGCAGGATACCTAAGGCTTTTTCCGTAGAATAGCGATGTGGAAGCGCGTCCCTCTGGGTGTGTGTTTGGAGTCGAGACCGAATTCGGTTGCCTTGTCTCAGATGAAGCCATCGGCGAACCGGATCAGATCGTCGAAAAGATAAAGGATACGGCATTTTATGATATGAAAGTCGGGGTGCTGGATCTCCACGCCCGGGATGAGGTCTTTGAGCCCGCCCAGAGCGGAGGCTTTTTGATCAATGGCGGACGACTTTACATCGACGCAGTCGGGTCACACCTCGAATATGCCACCGCAGAATGTCGGAGCATCAGGGATCTGATCGCCAGCGACCGGGCGGGCCAGCGGATCATCAATCAGGCCATCCGCGAGCTGGGTCTTCAAGATTCGGTGAGTGTCTACAACAACTCGGTCGATCACTTCGGGGGGCATACCTTCGGTTGCCACGAGAACTATCTCGTTCGAATGGAGGAGGACTACTTCTCGACCCGAGTCACTGACCTTATTACTTTCCTAGTCACGCGGCAGATCTTTGCTGGCGTCGGAAGGGTGGGGGGGCATATCCTGAGCTCAAATGGGCGCAAGCCAAGCTTCGAAGAGATGGCGGCCAACCCGATCGACTACGTTTGGGTCAGCCAGGTTTATGGCGTCGATCCAGACCCCGATGTCGACTTTCAGCTCAGCCAGCGGGCCGACCACATCCTGAAAGGGGTGGCGAGTCGGGTGCGATTCAACCGGGCGATTATCAACCCCAAATGGGAGCACTTCTATAGCCACGACCAGATGCAACGGCTGCACCTGCTCTTTGGAGAAAGCAACCAGAGCGAATATGCCTATGCCCTCAAGATCGGGACGACCAGGCTGGTACTCCGGTTGATCGACCTCGACGCGGTGCCGACTTGGACCCGGCTGGCCCATCCGCTGCTGGCTTTGAGGCAGATCAGTCGGGACCGGGACTACCGGTGGCGGGTGGTGCTGGCCGACGGCGGGACGAGCGATGCGGTCTCGATCCAGAGAGCCTTTCTTGAGGCAGCGGAGCGCTTCCGTGGTGAGGACCCCGAGACCGACTGGGTGCTGGACCAATGGGCGGACATCCTGGACGGGCTATCCAACGACCCGTTGGCGCTTGGTGACCGTCTTGATTGGGTCGCGAAGTATCAGATCGTGAACGCGTACCGAGAAGAAATGGGGTCGGACTGGAACGAAGATGCCCTTCACTCGGTGGATCTGGAGTACCACAACATCGATCCAGAATCAAGCCTCTTCCATGCTCTCGACATGAAGCGCTATGTGGGCGATCTGGATATTCTCGACGCGATGACCGACGCCCCCAAAGACACCCGAGCCCATGGCCGCAGCATGCTCATCCGAAAAATCCTCAAGCGCCGCAGTAGCAAGTTCTATGTAGTGGATTGGAACGCGGTCGCGATGGACCGGTACCGCATCATCGACCTCGATGATCCGCTGGAGCCCTATGCGGGGCTGGCGGAAGAAGAGGCCTGAGCGAGCTGGATCAAGTCGCGCGGGGGCAAGAACTTGACGTCTTCGCGAACGGTCTCCAGGATCTTGACCGGCGTGCCCGGGTGGTCCTTGATAAGCTCGCCGATAATGTCCTCGACCAAGCTTTCGGGAGTGCTGGCCCCACTGGTGATTCCGACGGTGGGGAAGTCTGTCCTCCAATTCGGCTGAATCTGGTCTGGGGTGAGGATCAGGTGGCTTTCGGCCCCAAGAGATTCGGCAACTTCGCGCAGGCGATTACTGTTGCTGCTGGTGGTCGAACCCACTACGAGGACGAGATCACACTGCTCGGCGAGGGCTCGGACGGCCATCTGCCGGTTTGTGGTGGCGTAGCAGATGTCCTCCTTCTTCGGGGTTTCAAGGTGAGGGAACCTTTCCTTGAGGACTTCCATTGTGGCCTGGACTTCATCGACGCTAAGGGTGGTTTGCGTGAGGACCGCCAGCTTTTCGTAGTGAGGAAGATCGAGCCGCTGAGCGTCGATAGGATTTTCGACCAGGGTCATTCGGCCGGGAGCCTCGCCCATCGTTCCTTCGGCCTCGACGTGGCCGGCGTGACCGATGTAGATGAAGTGGTAATCCTTGGCGGCAAAATGCTTTGCCTCGTTGTGAACCTTCGTAACCAAGGGGCAAGTGGCATCAATGACCTGAAGGCCGCGTGACTTGGCATCGGTCCTAACCTGGGGAGAAACTCCGTGGGCGCTGAAGACCACAGGCATCCCCTCGGGGATTTCATTGACATCCTCGACGAAGATCACCCCACGCTCTTCAAAGCTCCGGACCACCCATTCGTTGTGGACGATGGCGTGTCGAACGTAGACGGGGGCGCCGTGAATCTTGAGCGCAAGGTCGACGACCTCGATCGCAAAGGCGACTCCGGCACAAAATCCTCGAGGGGCAGCTAGGATGACTTCGTTCACAGAGAAATTCTACCGTCCAGATTCAAGCCCAAAGGCCCGGTGAGCCTTATCTCACCGGGCTATTTGGCGTCCGTTTGTCTATTTCGCCAGTTCTGCTCAGAGAATTGAGCGACTTTGCGATTACTTGCGGCGTCGCTTCGCAACCAGAGCTGCACCGAGTCCGAGGACGGCCAGGGTGGCAGGCTCGGGCACCGGAGCGGTGTTGATGGACTGGTTGACGATGGCGACGGCTGCGAGGTCGAGAGCAGCAGTGTCCGGAGCGTTCAATTCGAACGACTTCAGCACTCGAACATACTGGACCGAGCGGTTCAGGCTGATGGTGCCGGAGAAGAACGATCCCGTGGACGAGTCGAAAAGATGGCTGATCGTTCCGATCGGCGCGCCGACGGTCACGTTGTTGATCGGATCAAGCTCCCAAACGGTTTCGGTGAACTGGACAGTTCCGCTTCCAAGGGTCGGGGCACCGAGGCTGACAACGGCTCCGATCGAAAGCAGGAGCGCACCAGCATCCGCATTGTATTGGATGTTGAGGGTCCCATTGGTGAGCGGGCTGGCGTCACCGACGATGGCGTTGGGGGTCGTGAAGCTGATCGAGTTACCGATGGCTTCGTGATCCGCGTCCGTGCTGAGCGGCGGGAATGAGTAGACGATATTGCTGAAGGTGACCGCTTGCGAGAAAGCAGCCGCCAGTGCGAGGGCGATGACGCCGGACGTTTTCTTCAGATGCATTTTTGAACTCCTTTGCAGAAACTGCAAGAATAGAATCAGACCTCTCTATTCTAGAACACAAACGGTTATTATAGACCTAGCAATGATGCTAGTATTGTAGAAACTTTCTGCCAGGTGAGTGAGAGTTAACACCTTAGCCCCTGCAGAAAGCTCTGCAGGGGCGGAGAGTCTCCGATCGCTCAGGTATGTTGAGCTGTTAGGCGCTCTTTCGGCGTCGGCGAGCCATGAAGGCGACACCTGCACCGAGAGCAGCGATGGTGGCCGGCTCGGGGACGACCTTAACCGACTGATTGACCGTTTGGATACCAGCCAGATCAAACGCGCTGGAGTTCGGAGCGAAGAGCGTAAACGCCTTCTTGGCTCGGAGGTTGGTCACTTGTCGGCTCAAGTTGATTTGGCCTGCGAAAATGGGGGAAGTCGTGCTGTCGAAGACGTGGCTGATCGTACCGATCGGGCCACCGACTTCGTTGCCCATCGAGTCGAGCTCGAACACCATTTCGGTGAAGAGAACCTTGCCGCTACCCAGAGCAGCTGCACCAAGGTTGACAAAAGCGGTCACCGCGAAGGCGTTGACGCCACTGTTGGCATCGTACTGGATGTTGACGTTAGCAGCTCGGAGGAGCAACGAGTCGCCGACCAGTGCATCGGGGAACATGAAGGTAATGGCGTTCCCAATCGGGGTGACGCTCGGATTCGAGAAGCTTGCGGGCTTGCCGATGACGATGTTCGAAAAAGTGACGGCTTGCGAAGCGGCGGCTACGCTACCAAGAACGATCAGAAAGGCGATCTTTTTCATTAGGCTCTCCTTTGAGGTGAATCAATGCACCATAGTGCACGGCACTTCACCTGGGAAACATTGTATAGTCTCCCGCGCAGGAATACACACGGCAAAACTACCAGTATTTGCCGGTTGAACCTAAAGAAACCCAGGATCCTTGCCGGGACCCCAGGTTCCTTCATATTCCGGGTAGATTCAAGCGCGACGTCGACGGGCAATCGCGGCCAAACCGAGTGCAAGTGCCGTGACTGTCGCCGGTTCTGGGACAACTGTGGTGGATTGGTTGATGATTCCGACACTCGCGAAGTCAAGCCCAGACGTGTCGTCCGGAGCTGCTAGCGTAAATGCCTTCTTCACCCGGATTCGATTGACCTGCTTGGTGAGGACAGCCGCACCAGAGAAGGTTTGAGCACTGCTGGAAGTGAAGTTGTTGTTCAGGAGGCCAATCGGTCCGCCGACCTCATTGCCCATGCCGTCAAGTTCGAAAACCTGCTCGATGAAGAGAACTGTGCCGGCCCCGAAGGTGTTGACGCTGATGTTGGCCATCACGCTGGAGAAGAGCAAGCCGGACGGCGCTTGCGCGTCGTACTGCATATTCATCGTGCCCGCGCTTCCGAAGGAATCAGCGACGATCGCGCTCGGGGTGAAGAAGCTAATCGAGTTGCCGAAGGTGTTGAAGGACGAACCCACCATCAGCGAGCCTCCTCCCAAAACGACATTGCTGAACGTAACAGCCTTCGATGAAGCGACCGTAAGTACGGCCGCGATGAGCAGCAGATTTCTGAATTTCAAAATGTCCTCTCCCTAAAAAGGAAAAAAAGTTGGCATGAGCGCCATCCACTATGATATACGAATCGCCCCAATGGGATGCACGGCAAATATACTGTGTTTCAAGATTCGAGTGTCACAAAGTCTCAGGTCATGGGTTCATGCGCGAATCGCATGGTAGATCTGCCGAATCTCTTCGGTGCCTAGCTCGCGGAACTCACCGGGGCGGAGTTCTCCAAGAGTGACAGGGCCGATTCTTGCTCGGATCAGCCGCAATGTTGGGTGTCCAACTGCCGCGGTCATTCGCCGCACCTGCCGATTCCTTCCTTCTCGGATCGTCAGTTCGATCCAACTTGTCGGCCTTTTGAACTCTGGGCCAAGGTCTCGTCCCGGGAGGAGGGACTGAGGAGGTGGTTCAATAATCTTGGCGACTGCGGGGGCGGTCGGACCATCGCTGAGGCGAAGTCCCTGATTCAGCCGATCAAGGTCGTAGCGGTCGGGAGTTCCTTCAACCATGACTAGGTAGGTCTTCGGCAGGTGAAACCGCGGATGGCTAATGCGGGCTTGCAAGGAACCGTCGTTGCTTAGGATCAGCAGTCCTTCGCTGTCCTTGTCCAGGCGGCCGCACGGATAGACCTCTGGGACCGAGATGTGGTCGGCTATAGTCGAAACGTCCCCTGGCCCAGTGAACTGGCAGAGGACGTCGTACGGCTTGTAGAAGGCGATCGCTATCTTACGCAAAAGGATAGGTGGGCAACGTGTACTTGAGCGGCTTATCCGATCGATATCCAAGTTCGTACTCGGCTTGGACAATCGTGTGAATCTCGTGTGTACCTTCGTAGATCATTGCCCCGCGGCTGTTGCGGAAGTAGCGCTCCACCGGGAATTCGTCGCTATATCCATAGGCCCCGTGGATCTCAATCGCCTTGTTGGCGGCGTCGAAGGCGGCTTCGCAGTTCACCCATTTGGCCATCGAGCACTCGCGGGTGTGCCGGAGTCCAACGTTCTTCATCCAGCCGACTTGGTAATAGAGTAGGCGTCCGACATCGCGGCCCTTCACCATGCTCGCGATCATCTGCTGGACGAGCTGCTTTCGACCGATCGGTTCGCCTTGAACCGTGCGGTCGTTGGCGTACTTGTTGCAAGCATCAAGGCAGGCGGTGATGATCCCGACCGCACCTGCGGCCACCGTATAGCGACCATGGTCGAGCGCACTCATGGCGACTTTGAACCCATCGCCTTCGTCGCCCAGCCGATTCGAGACCGGCACGCGAACGTTGTCGAAGAAGATCTGTCCGGTGTTGCCAGCTCGAACGCCGAGCTTGCCCTTCAGGGGTCGGCTGCTAAAGCCCTCCAGGTTCCTCGGGACAATCAAGGCCACGTAGTTGGGTTTATCGGCCGGGGCATCCGCCGTACGGGCGATGACGAGGAACTGGTCGGCGTAGTCGGCGAGGCTGATCCAAGTCTTCTCGCCGTTCAGAATGTAGTGATCGCCGTCCCGACGGACATTCGTCCGGAGGCTAGAGGCGTCGCTGCCGGCATTGGGCTCGGTGAGGCCGAAAGCACCCACGAGCTTTCCGGTGGCGAGTCCGGGCAGCCATTCTTCCTTCTGAGCATCGGTGCCCCATTGCATGAGGGTCATCGAGTGGAGGCCACTGTGAACGCTCATGACGACCCGGGCCGTGCTGTCGGCTCGTTCGAGCTCTTCGCAAACGATCCCGAGGGAGATGTAATCACTGTCAGTCCCGCCGTATTTGGCGGGGATGGCCATTCCCAAAAATCCGGCATCTCCCATCTTCTTCAAGAGATCTTTGTCCGAGACGTGTTCGCGATCCCTCTCGGCGAGGCCGGGCAGAACGCACGTTTGCCCGAATTTGTAGGCCGATTCGCGAATCAGCTCGTGCTCTTGAGAAAGTGAGAAATCCATGATAAGAGTCTACCGTCACTCCCCCTACGGTATCGGCAGAAGCGCCGCCGGGTTCCATGGCCTATGAACCAAGGAGCGCAAAGTTTGGTCCTTAAGGATCCCTTAACATGATCTGGGCTAAGCTAGGGCATGGACGGAAAAGAGTCGAATCTGATGCTGAATCGACGTCAGGTGCTGGTCGGAGGCATGGTCGCCGGAGCTAGCCTCGTGGGTCTCAAATCGCTGATGGCCCGAACGGAGCTCGGTGCGACCGAGTTGAGCCGCGAAGCCGCTCAGGCCAAGGGTGGCTACGGGCCCCTCACCAAAAAGAGATCGAAGAACACAGGAGACCTGATCCTGAGTTTGCCCGAAGGCTTTGAGTACACCGTCTTCGGCCGAACCGGGGACAAGATGTCGGACGGGCGCGCGACGCCAGGTCTGCACGACGGTATGGCGGCCTTTCAGGTCGGGGACGAGATTCGACTCGTCCGAAATCACGAAGTTCGAAGTCAGCCCGGAACCTCGATTGCTCCTGCCGATGTCAGTTATGACCCCACTGCTGGAGGCGGAACCACCACCCTCGTGGTGGACCCGAAGACCCGCGAGTTGGTGCGAGACTGGGTCAGCCTCAGCGGTACCCTGGTGAACTGCGCCGGGGGGCCAACGCCATGGGGAAGCTGGATCACCTGTGAAGAAACCGTTGCAGGCCAGAACGTCGGCCAGGTCNNGGTTGGCGGTTATCAAAAGCCCCACGGATATTGCTTCGATGTACCCGCCGATTCGGACGGTCCCGTCAAGCCGGTCGCCTTGCACGAGATGGGCCGCTTCGTCCACGAGGCTATCGCCATCGACCCGAAGACGGGAATCGTTTACGAGACCGAGGACGAGGGTCAGGCCGGCTTTTACCGATTTATCCCCAACGAGAAGGGCAACATGGCCAAGGGCGGCAAGCTCCAAATGATGCGAGTGGTGGGGAAGGATCGCTTCGACACCCGCACCGACCAGAAAGTGCTGAAGCCAATGAAGGTCGAGTGGGTGGACATCAAGAACCCCGACCCGAGCGATGCCGGAACCGTCAAGCAACCTGTTTTCAACGAAGGACTCGGCAACGGTTGCGCGACCTTCGCCCGCCTAGAGGGGTGCTGGTACGGCGATGGCTACATCTATCTCAACAGCACGAACGGCGGAGACAAGAAGCTCGGACAGATTTGGCGGTACGAGCCGCTTCCGGATGGGAACGGCGAACTGGTCTTACTCTACGAATCGAAGAGCGTTCAAGAGCTCGATGCGCCGGACAATATCTGCGTCTCACCCCGTGGAGGATTGGTGATCTGCGAAGATGGTGACGGCCAAAACAAGCTCCGTGGTCTGACCCGCGATGGAAAGATCTTCGAGTTTGCGGCCAACGAGATGAACGATAGCGAACTCGCAGGAAGCTGCTTCAGCCCCGATGGCAAGACGCTCTTCGTGAACATTCAGTCACCCGGACTCACCCTCGCCATCTGGGGCCCCTGGGAAAAGGGCGCCCTCTAGGGCCTCGGGGAACAAAAAAAGATGCGGGACCAGGCAAAAGAGCTCAGTCCCGCTTCGTTTCGTCTCGGAAGAATCAGTAGGTGATGTCGACTTCCACTTCGCGGCCGGTCTCGCTACTCTTGTAGAGCGCATCGAAGACTGCGTTGAGGATTAATCCGTTCTCGCCCGGGACTGGGGAGGGATCGTTGTTCTGGATCGCCTTAACGAAGGCTTGAACTTCGGCTGTGTGGTCCGAATCCACCTTTGGAAGCTTCTGCGGGCTGAGCTCGAAGTACTGCTGGTCAATCTCCTTAAAGATCCGGACCGGGCTTCCTGGCGACCACTTGCGGACGATCGCACCGGCCTTAGTGCCGTAGAGCTGGGTTTCAAACGGGTCATCTTCCATGTTGGCCATGAAGGAGCTTTCGAGGGTGACGACCGCGCCATTGTCGAACCGGATCATGCCGACGGCAAAGTCTTCGACCGTGAACTTCTTGCGGTCGAATTCGCCCCAGAAGTTGGCATTTTGTTCGTCTTTGGCCAGCACGTCCCAGGTCTTTCCGGTGGCGACCACGGGCTTGGGATATCCCATCAGGAAGAGGGTGAGGTCAAGAATGTGGACCCCGATGTCGATCAGCGGACCGCCGCCCTGCTTTTCCTTGTCGATGAAGACTCCCCAGTGGGGCACGCCGCGTCGGCGCAAAGCCTTGGCGCGGGCGTAATAGATGTCCCCCATGTTGCCGTTATCGATGAACTGCTTGAGGAAGCGACCTTCGCTACTAAATCGCATTTGGAGCGCGACTTGGAGAATTTTGCCGCTATCCTTTGCCGCTCGGCACATCTTCTTGGCCTCCTCGGCATTCATTGCCAGGGGCTTTTCGCAGAGGACGTGCTTGCCCGCATTCAGCGCGTCGATCGTCGGCTGCATGTGGAAGGCATTCGGAGTCGTAACCGAGACCGCGTCGATCTCCGGGTCGGCGAGAAGCTCCTTGTAGTCCGTAGTGACGCGTGCGATACCGAACTTCTCGGCTGCCTTCGTCGCGGCCTCCCGGTTCACGTCGCAAGCGGCGACCATCTCGCATTGGTCGGGTATCGAGGCGTATCCGGGCATGTGGCAGCCGACCGCGATCCCGCCGGTCCCGATCAGGCCGATCTTGAGTTTCTTCGACATTCGCGCCAGTATACGAGCCCGGAACCCTGTTTGCAGGCCGAGATGACTCGCCATACTGAGGACATGATCATCGTGACTTGCGCCCTCCTCGGACTCGCCTTTTCTTCCTCCCCCCTCGGTCCCGGCCCCGACTACCCGCCGATCGCCACGACCAAGAAGCTGTACGCCAAGAACGATCTGCGGGGCAAGAAGGCCCCCGAGCTCGTCGTCGAACGCTGGCTGAGTGGCAAAGCTCCCGACTTGAAGGACAAGATCGTCTTTGTCGACTTCTGGGCGACCTGGTGTGGACCCTGTCGCGCCCTGATTCCCGAGCTCAACGAGTTCCACCAGAAGTTCGGCAAGGACGTCGTCTTCGTCGGTCTCTCGAAGGAAGACCCCAAGGTCGTTCAGGAATTCATGGGTAAGACGACGATGCAGTACCCGATCGCCATCGACACGAAGGGGCGCACGAGCGAGGCCGTGGGCGTCCAGGGCATCCCCCACGTGATGATCGTGACTCCCGACGGGATCGTGCGTTGGCAGGGCTTCCCCGGCAGCGAGGAAGAACCCCTGACCGAGAAGGTGCTCGTCCAGATCATCGACGCCTGGAAAGCCTCGCGACAGGGCAAGTAATCCGCGACCCCGACCCGCCTCTTCGCCCACCGGGCGGAGAGGCTGCCCTATCCTCCCCCATCGATCGACGCGGCAACGAGGGCGACCGTTCGCGCCTCATACGCTTCCGCCTCGGCCAGGACTTCCGCGCAACGCTCGAGCGCGGCGCTCTTGTACGCGGCATCCTTCAGGGAGCCGAGATTGATCCGAACGTTCATCTCCGCCCCGCGGATCGCGGCGCGGCACGCCAGCACACCGACCCCCGCGTCCGAGATCGAGTTCGGGTTCCCGATGGCGGCCATCCGCTCCGCGACCGCCATCCCCCGCAGGGCGACCTCCATGACCTGGAGCGGCACCTCGATCGCGCCCTTCGTGGCCGACTGAATCGCGGCGGACCGGGCCGACTTCTCTTCCGGCGTGCCCTTCGGCAGCCCGAACGCGGCCATCACCCGGTTGAAGGCGTCCGTATCGTCGTCGATCAGGCGCAGGAGCGTATCGTGGCAAGCTTTCGCCTGTTCGGCCCAGTCGCTGAACTCCTCCCACCGCTCATCCCAGCCACGCTTGTGGGAACTGAGATTCGCCACCATCGCCGCCAAGGCGGCGCCCATCGCCCCCATCGCCGCCGAGACCGAACCGCCGCCGGGAGCCGGGGACTCGCTCGCCGTCTCCTCGACGAAGCCTCGCACCGTGAGATCGACCAACCTGCGGCTCGACCGATCGCGCATCGCGTATTCGATGATCCGCACTTCAGGATCGAAGGGGGTCAAGTCGTCGAGACCCATCGAGAGGATTGCGATCCGAATCAGCTCGGCGTCGGAGACACCGGTCGAACGGCGCTGCTTGCGCAGGAAGTACCGGCCGGCGTCCAGCATCGCCGCCAGCGGGATGAGGCCGACGAGCTCGGAGCCGGTCACCCGCATCCCTCGGGCCTCGGCTCGTCGGCAACACTCGTCGAAGGCCACATGGACCGGTGTGATCCCAAGGTTCGTCAGGTTCATCGAGATCTGGGCGATCCCGTACTCTTCGATGAACCAGCCGATCGCTTTCACAGCCTTGAGCGCGCCCGGCTCGTACAGGGTGTTGCCCTCATCGTCCTTGAGCGTCTCCCCCGTGATCGGATCACCGACCCGTTTGGGACGACCCTTCTCGCGCACGTCGAACGCGACACTGTTCGCCCGGCGCACCGAGGTCGTGTTGAGATTCACATTGAACGCGACGAGGAAATCGCGCGCCCCGACCGCGCTCGCCCCCGAGCGAGGATTGAAGCTCGAGGGTCCGAAGTCAGGTTTCCATTCCGGCTTCGCGAGCTTGGCCTCGAGGCCCTCGTACTCGCCCGCGCGCAAGGTCGCGAGGTTGCGCCGCTCCTCCGACGTGGCCGCGTACTCGTAAAGGTAGATCGACATGCCGAGCTCTTCACCCATCCGCTGCCCCAACCGCCGGGCATAGGCCGCCGTCTCCTCCATCGTGATCCCCGCGATCGGGATCAAAGGGCAGACGTCGAGCGCGCCGAACCGGGGATGCTCCCCGGTGTGCCGGCTCATGTCAATCGATTCGCACGCCACCCGGGCCGCCTGAAAGGCGGCCTCGCACACAGGCTCCGGCTCGCCCACGAACGTGTACACCGTTCGGTGCGTCGCTTGGCCGGGGTCGACGTTCAACAGGCGAACGCCCTCGACGGCGCGGATGGCGTCGGCGATGGCGTCGAGGATGGCCGCGTCCCGCCCTTCGCTGAAGTTCGGAACGCATTCGATCAGTGGCGCGGGCATGCGCCCATTATGGGGTCAGAAACGAACGACGTAGGTCAGCGACGCCGACCATTGGACCCCGTCCGATCGCGTCATCGGGTAGCCGACGCCGGCCCAAACCGAGAGTCCCTCGACGCCTCGGATCGGGGCCGAGAGACCGAACCACGTGTAGGAACCCGGTCCGCTCTTGAAGTCCAGCATCGCCGTCCAATCCCCGAAGATCGGGAAGTCCACCCCGGCGATCAGCCGCCACCGATCGTCCCGGATCGCGCCGAGATGAAGCCGGCATGAAGGAAGATCGTAGCGCCCGACGAGGTAGGGCTCGCTGTAGCCATACAGATCCCAGTTCATGATTCCGGCGCTGAGGGCCCATTTCCCGTCGACCGGCTCTTCGAAGAGCAGGATCTTCGCATTCAGCGTCGTCGAGCCGAGGAAGTCGTTGTCGTAGCCCACTTCGAGCCGGTCGAACAGACCGATCGTGATCGCGTGGGCGTGCAGCACCGTCGGATCGATGTGCTTCTCCGTGCCCGAGATCGTGTAGGCGATCGCCGCCTCGCGGTGGCGCAAGATATCCGCCACCGGGATGAAGTTCAGCATCGTCGGCCCGGCCTGCGCGATCGCCCCGACCGCCAATGCCGAACCCATCGCGAGTCCACGCCACACCATTCCGTATTTCCTCCAGCCAGAGATATGCCGAGGGGGGCATTCCATGATTGGTCGGCACGGGACCCCGGTAAGAATAGCGGTCGCGCCGAGATGAGTCGTCGGGTGTGCCATGATCCGGACATGAAGCGGTTCGTGCTGTTGCTGGTGGTCTTGGTGGCAGGCTTGATCGGGTGTGGCAAAGGCGTCGGAGGCGAGGGGGGCAATGCCCAGGCGATGACCTATCCGGGCAACTGGGTCGCCAGTTCGCCTCATGGTGCGATCGAACTGGAACTCAAGTCCGACGGCAAGTACAAGCTGGTGATCGGCGAAGAGGCGATCGAAGGGACGTGGATCGAGAAGGGCGGCAACGTGACCCTCACCCCGACCACCTACAACGGAATGACGTCCGACGATGCCCTGATCAAGATGACCAAGCAGATGCAGGAGACCGGCGCACAACCCGTGGGCTACGGTCAGGGCATGCAGGTCTGGGATCTCTCGTCCGCCCCGGATCTGGGCACGATGAGCATCGCGACGCCTGCGGCGCCGAACAAGTCGGACGCCCTCGGCGACCTGGTCTTCGCGAAATCCGGCTAGCGCCGTTCGTCTTCGTCGGGATCGGTGATGAGGCTGCGCTCGAAGAGTTGACGCAATCGCTCACGCTCTTCACGCTCTTTCTTCTTCGACTCGATCGCGTCGAGCCATTCCGTGTGACGCTTTTGCTCGCGGAGGCGGTCACCCCGGCTCTGGCGTTGTCCGCTCCGAATCCCGGTCGAGTAGGCCAGGAAGGGGATCCGGTTCGAGGCCCAGAGCCAGAACAGCACCGGCGTCACGACTGCGAAGAACCCGATCAGGGGATGGTAGGTGCCGTATCCGAAGACCACCAGCGCGGCGGTCAGCGCCGCCAGCCAGCTGCCCTTGAACGGAATGATCATCATCAGCATGATCCGGGCTTCCGCGTTGCGCGCCCCCCACATCATCGTGACCGCGCTCAGTGGAAGCATCGGTCCGAGGAGGACGAACTGAACGCCGGCGATCAACGCCCCCGCTGAAGCCAGCAGTCCTCCGGCCACGGTCGCCGTAATCCAGCAGACGGCGAAGCGTCCGCTCCCCATCTCGCGTTCGAGCGCAGCTCCCGCCCACCAAAGCCAGAGCAGGGTCAGAAGCATCCACAGGAGTCCGGTGCCGTCGCCCAAGTTCGCAAACGGATAGGTCACCAACGTCCAAGGAGCGGACCGGATGGAGTTCGCGAGGAGCGCGAGATCGGCCCCGAACAGCTCCCGCAAGCCGAACCAGGCAAGCAGGAACGTGGCGATCAACGCTCCGATCAGGGCCAGAGTCACCGGGGCACCCGTCGCGCGGAGGCGTGGGTTGAAGTTGGGCAACGCGCTCATTCCTCTTTACAGTATGTCGGCGAAAGCACTGATGATTCGCATTCCGGAGAAATCGTCCTAGTTTCCTGCGTTCTGCGTCCGCTTCCACATCTCATGCAGCAGCACCAACTGACCGCCGTGATACGAGTCATGTTCCACGAGGTGAGCGACGATCCAACGCGCCGAGAACCGATAGTCGTCTCCCCAGTCGACGGTCGCCTCCGGATCGGCGGTTCGCAGATGCCCGATCATCGCCTCACGATTGCGATCGAGAAGCTCGAGGTACCAACTCAGCGGCTCGCGGGGTGGGGCGGGCCATCGATGGGCATCGACGTCGGTACCCTGCATGTACGCGATCGCCGCGTCCATCTCGACGATTTCCTGACCGAGCACGTCCCGAATGATCCAGCCTTGGTCGCAGGCAGTCATGTGGAGGAGCAACCCGCCGATCGAGGGCCCGTTCTCATACGGTTGCCAGACGATCGCCTCGACCGGCGGCGTGCCCAATTCATCCCGCCACTCTCGGGTCCCGTCCCGCCAGGCCGCCACCATCATCGCGAAGTCCGGATGGAGGTCCGGTTCCGGCACGAGATCGAATCGCTTCACACCACAAGTATACGGGGTGCCGGAACCCATCGAGGTTCCGCGCTTCGTTTTGGGATCGTCCTCTCCGATTACTTCTCCTCCACTGGAGGA
>DDSL01000115.1 GCA_002343825.1 Chthonomonas sp. UBA2391 | reverse complement strand
ATACTTCTCTTGCTTTTCGGGCAAAACGTAGCCCGTCCCCCATCCCACAAAGAGCTCCATATTGAGAGTCGCTCCGTCTTCGCTGATGTGGCAAATATATGCCTCGGGGTTGACGATGCTGACGCCTTCGGGGCAGCGGATGTCGGCGCCCGTCACTCGTCCCGGACCCTTCACGGTGAGTTGGAGCGTGATCTCTTCGGGCGGAACGCCGTCGAAATCCACTCGGATCGCGAGGTCCTTGAGGTTGAGCAGGAGCTCGGTGGTGTCTTCCTTCACTCCCGGGATGGGGGCGAACTCGTGAAACACCTTGTCGATCTTGACGGCCGTGATCGCCGCGCCTTGGATGGAACTCATCAAGACGCGCCGGAGGGCGTTACCGATCGTTTGTCCGTACCCCTTTTCGAGGGGTTCAAGGACAAACTTGCCGCTTTCATTATTCAGTTCGAGCGTTTGGATATAGGGCATGCTACTGGTCGAATCGTTCTCTGTGGTGAGCGCTCACTGGTTTGGGACCGAACCCGATTCGGAGTTCGATCCCAAACGGAGTAGGGGTTAGACCCGGCGCTTCTTGGGGGGGCGGCAACCGTTGTGGGGCAGGGGAGTGATGTCCCGAATGGAGATCACGTTCAGTCCTGCGGCCTGAAGGGCGCGGATCGCCGTCTCGCGTCCGCCACCAGGGCCTTGGACGTAGACTTCAACCCGCTCCATCCCGTGGGCTTGCGCCTTACGGGCAGCGCTTTCGCTGGCCAACTGGGCCGCAAATGGCGTGCCCTTTCGGCTTCCCTTAAAGTTAACGTTGCCAGCACTGCTCCAGCACAGAACCGCCCCTTGGGGATCGGTGATGCTGACGATAGTGTTGTTGAAGGTCGACTGGATGTAGGCTCGACCTTCGGCCACCTGGCGCTTTTCCTTCTGCTTTCCTCGCGTCGTTTGCTTTCTTGCCATTCGGGTCTATTCCTTACTTCCTCGCCTTCTTCTTGCCGGCCACGGTCTTTGCCTTACCCTTGCGAGTTCGAGCATTGCTTCGGGTGCGTTGACCCTTGGTCGGGAGGCCACGTCGATGGCGAAGACCGCGATAACATCCAATCTCCATCAGGCGGCGGATGTTTCCATAAACTTCGCGGCGGAGGTCCCCCTCGATGACGTACTCCTCACAGAGTTCGCGCAACTTGGCAACTTCCGTCTCGCTCAGTTCTTTCGTCTTCTTGCGCGGGTCAATCCCGGCCTTCTCGATGATCTCAGCGGCGTTCTTACGACCAATCCCGTACAGCACCGGAAGGGCGTACAGAATGGCTTTTTCTCTTGGCAAATCGATACCGGCAATACGTGCCACGTGGGTTCTTTTTCCTCCTTAGGTCAACCTTGGCGCTGCTTGTGCTTCGGGTTGATGCAGATCACTCGCACGACTCCTTCGCGCTTGATGATCTTGCATTTGTCGCAAATCTTTTTAACACTGGCCCTGACTTTCATGGGTCTGTCAACGTCTATCCCACCAAGTAAAGTCTTTTCGACACGGATCAGGCGGGCAATCCGTCACGAGCCACCTCGAAGGCAAGACCTTCCGCAGGGGCGATTTCGAATTATACCAACCAGTTTGCCGATCCCGCTACGCTTGGCGGGGCTGAATCCACAAACGGCCCTCAATTTCTCGCCGCTCGAACCCAGTCTGGTAGGCCGATTCCAGCGCATCGCTCCTAAGAATGTCCCGAATCCAACCTTGGGCGAGGACTTTTCCCTCACCAATCAGCCAAGCCCGGCACTGCCAATTGGCGACGACCGGAATTTCGTGGACCGCCGCGATCACTGTTCGTCCTCCCGCGGCCATGCCATGAACCATGCTCGCAAAGAGCCCGATCTGCTTGGGGTCCTGGAACGCGGTCGGTTCATCAAAGAGCACGAGTTCGGTGTCTTGAGCCATGGCTTGGGCCCAGAGGACCCTCCGGCGTTCGCCTCCGCTGAGATGGCCGATCGGCTTATCTGCTAAATGGGCCACATCGCAGCACGTCATGGCCTCCTCGATGGCGGCGGCATTGTTCGGGTCCGATCCATGGGCCAATCGGCCCATGCCGACGACCTCGCGGGCCGTGTACTCAAACTCGATCGGGACCTCTTGGAACGAAAGCGCGGCCAATCGGGCCCGGTCCCGGGCGGGCAGCAGGTGAGGGTCGTGACCATCGAGGCGAACCACTCCCGCGATCGGGGGAAGCAATCCTGCGAGCGTGTTCAGTAGGGTCGTCTTCCCCGACCCGTTGGGACCTAGGAGAACGATGAGCTGCCCGGATTCGACCTCCGCCGTCACGGGACCAACGATGGGCTTTCCACCTCGCCCGGCCACCAGCCCGGCGCAGGTCAGCACGCTCATTGGAGGACCTCGGGCACCAGACCCGCCCGGTAGGCATCATAGAGTTGGCTGAAAGCGCCTCCGTTGGCCGTGAGCTCGGCAAACGTTCCTTGCTCCAGAATCTCGCCGCCGCGCAGCATCAAAATCTTGTCCGCCCGCGCCGCGGTGCTCAGCCGGTGGGCGATGAGCAGGGTCGAGCACTGGCCCATGATCCCGACTAAAGCCTCAGAGACCGCTTTCTCGCTCTCGGCATCTAGGTTGCTGGTGGCTTCGTCGAGGACGAGAACCTTCGGCTTTCTCAGGATCGCTCGGGCAATCGCGAGCCGCTGGGCCTCGCCACCACTGACCCCGACCCCGCGCTCGCCGAGGGCGGTGAGAGGACCTTGGGGAAGGTTCTGAACGAACCCGGCGTGAGCGGCATCGAGGGCGGTGAGGAGCTCGGCGTCGCTCGCTTCAGGCGCCGACATTCGCAAATTCTCGGCGATCGATCCGCTGAAGAGAAAGGTCTGCTGAGGCACCACGCTGATTTGACTTCGCAGCCAGTCGAGCTTGAGCTCCCGGACGTCCACCCCATCGAAGAGAATTTGACCCTCAGTGGGGTCATAGTATCGCAACAGAAGATCCGCAAGGGTCGATTTTCCGGCTCCGCTCGGACCGACCAAAGCAAGGGACTGGCCGGGTTCGATGACAAACGACACCCCCCGGACGGCCGTGGTTCCGTCGGGATACTGAAAGCCTACATTGCGAAACTCGACCCGACCGGCAAAAGTGGCGAGCGATCGCGCGTCGGCGAGATCCGCCAAGGGCTCGGGCGCGTCCAAAATCTCCGAATAGATCCGTTTGCTCGCGGCTTCGACTTGGCCCATCGTCTGCTTGAGGGAGCCCAGATTCCGGAATCCCTGGTTGATTCCGTCGAGAGCAAACAGGAACGCCCCGAGATCACCCACCGTGAGCGCGCGCCGCTGGACGAGCCAAGCGCACATCAAGACGACCATCGCGATTCCAAAGGCGCCCACCAGTTCGACCAGTGGCTTGAGGCGTCCGACCCGCCTCGTCACCTTCATTTGGCTCCCGAAGCTGCGTTCGACGCTGGCTTCAAACCGGTGCGAGGTGGCCTGTTCGGCGCCAAAGGCTTGGATGATTTTGGCCCCTTGCACCGACTCCTGCATCATGGCCGTCATCTCGGCCAGATCCACTTGGGCTTCTTCTTGGGTGTCCCGCATCTTCTGCCCGTTCCGCCGGATCAGGTGGGCGATCAGCGGCAAAACCAAGATGGAGACCAGGGCCAGCTGCCACTGAAGAACAAAAATCGTGATGAGTCCGATGGTCACTTTGATCGGACCATCGATCGAATCGCGGACAGCGGTCAATGCGCTCTGAAAGATGGTGACGTCGTTGGTCAGGATGCTCTGAAGCGCCCCAGCTCGTTGTCGATGGTAATAGCTTACGGGGAGCCGCATCAGCTTTTCGAAGAGCCGTTTCCGCAAGCTGGCGGTCAGCCGGTTTGCCGCCTCTCCGATCTTTAGGACTTGCCCTTGGACAAAGAAGTACTTGAGCACATAGAGACCCAAGATCAAGAAGCTGAGCCAGATCAGTTTTTGAGGATCCTGCGAACCCACGGCATCGACGACGAACTTGATGCTCACCGTCACCGCCCCGGCTACCAGTGCGGCCAGAGCGGAAAAGATCAGCCCGGCATAGATCAGCTTGCGTTGACGATGCAGCTCTTCCGCGATCCGCGGGTCGGTATTGCGAAAGAGGAAGTGGATCAAGTCGGGTCCTTTACAATTGAATCCAAGGTATAGCCCGCCGCCAGGGCCCTCATCTGCTCAACGCAACCAGCCACGGCCGCGTCATAGAGGATCTTGCCTTTCTCGGCTGTTGCGAGCGTGGCAAATCCATAGGATCCTTGTTCGGTGATCTCGTCGAAGAGATGGACCATCCCGCGTAGATCACCCGATGGTCGCAGGCCATCGTCGCGCAACTTCTCCTGTCGAACGAGTTCGGGGAAGAGGTGGAGCATAAGGCTGGCCTCGGCCTCGCAGGCGTGGCGGATCTCTTTCAGCGGGCCGGTGAGGGTCTTCCCAACCAGTTCTCCAATGAAGGCAAAGTATCCGCTGTGTCCCAGGGTCAAGCTCGGGTCGGCTTCTTTGAGCTTGCGGAGGGCGATCCCGTTGAGCTCGGTGTTGCCTCCGTGGCCGTTCAAGACGAAGAAGCGGTGAAAGCCGTGGCGCTTCAGGCTCAAGATGACCTGGGTCAGAGCCTCCTCATATCCCGAAAAGCTGGCGCTGAGGGTTCCCGGAAAGGCTAGGTGGTGTCCGCTTGCACCGAGCCACAGGGTCGGGGTCAAAAGCACCTCATCCGAGCATCGTGCTTCGACCTCTTCGGCCACTCGAGTCACCAGGAGCGAGTCGGTGAAGAGCGGAAGGTGGGGGCCGTGTTGCTCCAGGGATCCGGTCGGGACCAGAACGACCGTCTCGCGGGAGATCGCCGCGACCTCGGGCCATGAGAGATGGGCCAACTTCATCGAGATTCTAGTTTAGCCTTTCCCCCCGACCCCGGGGACCGAATACAGGTCCAGCCGCCAGTCGGCACCTCGCCCGAAGTACACTCCAAAACCAGATCGGCAACCTCGCGACCCCGCAAAAAATGCCGATGCTACGGAAGGGAAGCGCTATGACATCGACTCCGCAAAATGAGCCAGGGAACGGCGAGTTTCGCACCGGAAACGTCCTCGGTGTGAAGGTCGCGGCCGTTCAGCGAGAGTTTGCGACAAACGCCATCTGCGATCGAGCCTCTGAGCGAGCGGGCGGCTACGTCTGCGCGGCCCCGGTCCATAGCATCATGGAGGGCTTTGACGGCCCCGACTTCCGAACAATTTTGAACCGGGCCTGGATGGTCGTCCCAGATGGTCTCCCGGTCGCCGTCGCGCTCCGGTTGCAGGGGTTCAAAGGGCAACCTCGCGTTCCCGGCCCTGATCTGATGCTGTTGGTCTGCGAAGAGGCCGCCCGTCGAGGGTTACAGGTTGGATTCTATGGCAGTAGCGACGAGTGCCTCGGCCTCCTGCGCGAGAAGCTGCCCCAGCGCGCTCCGGGGCTCAAGATTGCCTACACCTATTCGCCGCCGCACCGGCCGCTTTCAGCCGAAGAAGACGCCGCCGTCGTTCGAGAAATCACCGAATCAGGCGTTGATCTCCTCTTTATCGGGCTGGGCTGCCCCAAGCAAGAACGGTGGATGCACGAGCATCTCGATCGCATTTCGGCCGTCCAACTCGGGGTCGGGGCTGCCTTCGACTTTCATGCGGGGTTGCTCAAGCGGGCGCCCGAGTGGATGCAGAAGTCGGGCCTCGAGTGGTTCTACCGACTGGTGATGGAGCCCAAGCGCCTGTGGTGGCGCTATTTGAAGCACAACCCACGGTTTGTGATTAACGTGCTCCTCCAGCGATTCGGTCTCAAAAAATTCAACACCGACCCGGTAGGTGCGCCATCACACTAAGAGCGCCGAAGCATCTTGGGCAAACCGACGGTCCAGCGCAAGCCAAAGCTCAAGAGAAAGCTGAGAAGGGCCAATCCCAAGGGCTGATGCATCAGTCGCAGGGCGGCCATGGTGCGCCAACTGTCCCCGGATTGCACGTCGTTCCAACGCCACCAGAGGGCCCGCAGGCGCGAGCCGCGTTTCTGTTCGTTGAACTGCCGACGGTTGACGATCCCTGCCTTGGGATGGATCCGAATTCGCCATCCATGGGCGCGCATCTGCAGCCACAGGTCGTGATCGCCTGCGTATTGGGGAAAGATCTCCCATCGGAACTCGGCGTGGTCAAAGGCGGCAAGCGGGACCAAAACACCTTGACCGCCCATGAGATCACTGTCGAGCGGCGCCTCAGGGGCCTCATCCACCAGGTTCCAGTCCCGAATCAGGCGTCCATAGAGCAGAAATCCGAGATCCATCTGTCGGGAGTAGCGGAGTCGGTAGGCGTCTCCTCCCATCTCGTACCCCGGACTGGCGGCGATCACTCGGGAATCGACGTCGGCCAGTTCCAGCAGGTGGGCCAAAGTCCCCGGCAAGAAGTAGGTGTCGGCATTGCTGAGCAAGATGTAGTCGGGAGCGATGTCCCGCGCCGCCTCCAAGCCTCGCTGCATGCACTCCGTCCAAAAGGCCTCTTTGCGGACGGGAAGCACCGTGACCGCGGGGTCCAGGCCAGGAATCGGGTCACCGGCGTTGATCACCAAGACTTCCGGAACCGGATCCTGAACCAGCAGCGACGCGACGCAAGCCCTCACCAATTCGGGTTCGTTATAGGTTGGGATCAGTGCTACGATTCGCGGGCGGGCCATCGAGAATTCTATTCTGACCAACGGGGGGCGCTCTGAACCCGCCGACTTGCACCGTCTGTGGATTCCCCCTCGTGGCTCTCAGCTATCGGGAGTGCGTCGACTTTTTGCTGAAGAGGCTCCAGAGCCGTCAGGGCGGATGGGTCGTAACCCTCAACCTCGAGATCCTGAGTACGGCTCTGATCGACGAAGAGTACGCCAGTTGGGTCCGCAGTGCGGATATTGTTCTGGCCGACGGGATGCCCCTGGTCTGGGCGAGCAAGCTGAAGCGGGGCGTCGTCCGCATTGACGGACGCACCACCGGGAGCGATATCTCGGCGGATCTGATTCAGGCGGTGGCCGAGAAGGAGATCGCCATTATCGGTGGCGTAAACCCGCCAAGGGCCCTCGAAGCTCTCAAGGTCGAGAAGCACGAAGAAGTTTTCGTCTTCGATGGAATCGTCAAGCTTGATGACACTTCCGTCAACTACTTGATCGAGAAAGTGAAGGCCCACGGAGCCAAGCTCATTTTTGTGGCGCTGGGGGTCCCCAAGCAGGACTACCTCGCCGTCGCGCTGCGCAAAGCCATCCCCGACGCCCTTATCCTAGGGGTAGGTGGCACTTTCGAGCTTATTGCTGGACTCAAGCCGCGAGCTCCGCGCTGGATGCAGCGCTATGGGCTTGAATGGCTCTGGCGACTTTTTCTGGAACCCCGCCGACTCTGGCGACGCTATCTGGTCCTCTATTGGGTCGGGGCGATCAACCTGATCGGCGATATCTTGTTTTCCCGTTCCCCGCGGGATCGGAATCGGGCGGGAGAATGTTAGGATCGTTATGGCGGGTTGGTCCGTCTGAACGTTACGGTTCCGTGCGCAAAACCACCGATAGGCTAACATAGGTACGTTTCATGCTGAAGGCCCACATTAAGAGGACTATCATCTTCGCCATCCTTGGCGCGGTCATCGCGTTCGTGGTGACGCAGATCTCGCCCAAAATTTATGAGGGCCGCTTGGAGATGCTCCTAAGCGATGAGACCCGCAACCAGAATCTGGGCGGGGCCAACATCTTTACCCCCGACGTCTTGGACATCTTGCAGCGCAACCGTCCTCAGGGAGCCGCCACCGAGCGCCAGCTCCTGAGTAGCCAGAGCGTCTTCTTCCAAGCCCTCGTCGCGGTTGCGACGGCTCAGGGCAATAACAGCTTGGTCGAGAAGTTCTCCAGCCTGTATCCGATGTACGACATCGAGACGGCCCGGACTACCAACCAACAAGTCGATGCTGGCGTCGCCCTTCTCCGGGTTCGCGCCGAGGACCCTCAGCTTGCCGCCGACTTGGCCAACCAAATTGCCGTTACCTACAACGAAGTTCGCCTCCGCAACTCGCGCGAATCCACTCAAGAAGCCCTGAACTACCTTCAGGCCAAGATGAAGACCGCCGAGCAGGACCTGCGCAACGCCGAATCGAAGTTCAAGGATTTCAAGGTCAAGGAAAACATCGCCGACATGGTCAAGGCCATGACCGACGAGACGTCCCTCCTCACCTCGCTCCAGCAGCGCAAGACCCAGATCGAAGCTGAACTGAGTGGTGCCCGATCGGCGCTCGCCTCGGCTCGGGCTCAGCTGAACAGTACTCCTACCACGGAAATCGCTTCCACAACCGACGGTCGCGGACAGCAAGTGAGCGAGTACGAAGCTCAGCTTGTCCGGGCTCGAACCGATCTTGATCGACTTCTGGCTGTCTATCTTCCCGACGCACCGCAGGTGGTCCAAGCCCAAGAGCTCGTGACTGCCCTTGAGAAGAAGCTGGAACAAGCCAAGAAGGAAACCCCTCAATCGTTCGCTTCGAAGACCACCACGATCAAGGCCCTTCGACAGGACCTTGAGCGCCAAGTCGCGACCCAAACGTTGCGGGTGCAGGAGCTGGAGAGCCAGCAGACCGAAGTGAACCGGCAGATTGGTGAGCAACAGACTAAGGTCAACAGCCTTCCTGGAAAGCAGGTCGAACTCCAGCAACTTGAGAGAGAACTCCGGATCTTTGAAGAAGGCTATCAACAGTTGCGCCGGATGACGGAAGACCTCCGAACCCGGTCCGAAACCGCCGTCCGCGCTGCGCTGGTTCTCAACACCGCCGTGAAAGACGACGTTCCGGTCGCCCCCGACATGAAGAAGAACTTGGTCATCGGGGCCACCGCCGGAATCTGTATCGGTCTCCTCTTCAGCTACGTTCTCGAATCCTTGCGGCTTCGAATCCAGTCTTCCACTCAGTTGACGGCGCTCACCGGCCTCCCGGTCGTTGCCGCCATCCCGGCTGGGGCCAAGACTGGGGCCAAAGCGCTTCGCCTGATCGGTCGACCCGAGGTGAACCCGCCCGAGGCCTTCCGCTACATGGCGTTCTCGCTCGTCACGAACTCCAACAAGACCATGAGAACCTTCATGTTCACGGGGATCAAGACCGCGATGACGACCTACAGCTCGGCCACGCAGTTTGCTCTCGCCGTGGCACGGGGCGGAGCCAGAGTTCTGTTGGTCGATGCCGACATGCTCAAGTCCCCGATCAGCAAGGCCCTTGATGCGGGCGGACGAACCGGGATGAGCAACCTGCTCGCCAGCGAGACCTCGATGGAAGTCAAGGATCTCATTGTCGAGACGGTGCACCCGAACTTGCTCTTGCTGCCGGGCGGAAATGATCCGTCGATGCGGTTCCTGACCAACGCCCCGCGTCCCAAGCTCGAAGCCGTGTTCCAGTCGGTTCGGCTGGCCTGTGATGTCGTGGTCTTCGCCGTCCCGCCGTGCGATGTGCTCGCCGATGCGAGTTGCTTGGCTGGTCTGGTGGACGACACCTGCTTGGTCGTGAGCGCCGCTCAAACCAACTACCGAGCCGTGCCGCTGGCCCAGGATCTTCTGACCAAGGCCGGAGCCAAGAACATCAGCATCGTCATGGCCGACGCCAGCGCGGACGAAGAACCGTTCGCCAAGCGCAGCGCGTACCTGACCCGCGCTAACTGATGACCCCGAGGGTATCGGTGATCGTGCCCGCATACAATGCGGAAGCCACCATCGCCGATACCCTTTCTTCTGCCTGGAACCAGAGCATTCGGCCCGCCGAAATCGTCGTTGCCGATGACGCAAGTACCGATCGAACTGCGAGTCTCGCCGAAGATTCGGGGGCTCGAGTCTTGAGGCTGGAGAAGGGAAACGGTGCCATCGCTCGCAACCGCGCGGCCGGAGCCGCGAGCGGGGAAGTCCTTTTCTTTCTTGATGCCGATGACCTCTGGGAACCGAACAAGATCGAACGGCACCTGGAGGTTCGAACCCAGACGCCCCGGCCCCTGATTCTTGACCGGAGTCAGGCGTTTGCTTCGGAGCGGGCCTGGCAGGCCGGCCTCTCAACCCCGGGAGTCCATCCCTGGCAAGATCTCATCAACCATCGAGCGTGGCCGAGCGGGAGTGGATTCAGCGTGAGCCGCGAGGCATATTGGTCCGTCGGCGGATTCCACGAGAGCCTAACCAAGTTTCAAGATGTCGACTTCTGGATTCGTTGCGCGGCCAAAAATCAGGGATTCTTTTGCTTGGCCGAAGTGTTGACCCTGTATCGGCTGACGGAGTCTGGCGTGAGCAAAGGCACCGCCCGGCATGACGAAAACCTCGAAACCATGCTGGCCGGCTGGGACTTTGCCGCCGAAAATGAGAAAGAGAAGATGCGGAGGCTGGCGAATTTGATGCTCGTCGAGCGTCTTCCTATTGGGCAAGCCCTCCGGATCTTGCCAAAGACGGGTTTCCCGGTGGGGAATCGGTTCTTCTGGAAGTGTCTTCTGGCCTCCCTACGGCGTACAATCAACCAGCAACCATAACACGGGCATGCAGAATCTCCTTACGGAAAGAAACTTTCGCACCAGGGTCGAGGCCCTTGGGCGAGACCGTGTTTCCCCGGCTCACCGGGCGATGTACCTTTGGGGGATCCTGAACTGCACGCTCGTTTGGATCCAGCAGATCTTCAACTGGGCACTGAACCCGATCGGGGCACAAAAGTACATCTATGCCAGCATGGTGGCTTGGCTCTTGGTTGCTCTGTGGACGAGCCGAATCGTGGTGCGGATTCCGCTCGCGATCGGCGTGATTTTGGTGATGCAGGTCTGGTTCACGGTCTGCTCAATGCACGCCGCCAGCACCATCGCCCGGACGTCGGTTCTCAACGGGATGGATATTCTCCTCCCGGTTTATGTCCTCTGTTTTCTTCAGGCGCAGGCCCTTGTGTGGATGGCGCCCGAAAGTCGCAGGTTCATCGGTCGGCTGGTGATTCCGGTTTGTGTGATCAGCGGGATCGTGGCTTTGGCTCAGTTCAAAGGCGTCGGGCCAGCGATCCAGTATTCGAACCTCGTCCGCCAAGCGGAGATCGTCTTTGACTTCTCCGGGACGGGTGAAATCGTCCGCGCCCCAGGTCTCCACGCTAATATCGGTACCGCCATCAGCTTCGGGACGATGTGCATGCTGATGATGTCGGTCGTGCTCTTCTTCCGCCCGTTCAAGTGGTGGGAGATGGGTTCGATCGGGATCCTGTTGCTCTCCACGCTTCTGGTTCAGGTTCGCAACCAGCTCCTCGTGATCGGTCTCACCGTTCTTTGGGTGGGTTACCTCATCACCAAGAAGTACAAGTTTGGTGGGATCACATTTAGTACGGCGACGCTCGGGCTCCTCGGGGTCTACCTTGTGCAGAACCGAGATGCGTTTGGCTACCTCTTCCAAGGTGGGACCGGGACGCTCGATTACCGCCGGTTGGCGCTCTGGCCCCAGGCCTACAACATCCTCGACCAGAGGCCGATCTTTGGGATCGGGATTGAACCGGGCTTTGCCGGATGGACGACCCAGCTTTTGCCGAACAAATGGGTCACCGAGCGACTCATGGATAACGGCTGGTTGCTCGCCGCTGCCTTCGGTGGCTATCCGGGTCTCGGCCTGATGGTGCTCACCGTGCTCACCGCCTTCATCGCGGCCACGATCCACGCCCTCAAGCCGTCCGAGGACGTCTGGCACTTAGCGTTCAAGTTCGCCGTCCTCTCGTCGGTCATCTTCTTTGCCACCGGGATGTTCTGGGGGACCCTCTGGGCCAACCCGATCAACACGTCGTTCTACTTCATCATAGCGGGGCTCGCGATGCCGTCGGATTCCCGGTTGTTCCCGGCCAAGTTTGTGCCGCACTTCCGGCGCCACGACGAAGACTAGTCGGGGCTGGTCCATTCGACCTCGGAGACCGATATGAACAGTGCAACGCCCGTCATGGAGTCTCCCGCCTCACCCGCCCCAAAGCCGACAGATCACGCCGTTCGCAAGCTCGATTGGATTGATGGCATGCGCGGACTAGCCGTGCTCATGGTGATCGCCGTGCACTGCATCATCAGCACCAGCCCCGGCGGCCCTCAGAACAAGCCCGAGTGGATGGCCGACTGGGTTTACACCTTCTTCCATTCGGGCAAGTATGGGGTCCAGCTCTTCTTCGTCGTGTCGGCTTACACCATGCTCCACTCGTTCTATGGACGAAAAGGGGAGAAGAACGCGGCCACGAAGTTTTTCATCCGGCGCTACTTCCGGATCGCTCCGATGTTCTACTTCGGAATCATCCTCTACTACGGGTTCTATTGGTTTAGCCGCCGAGAGTTCATGCCCCTAGAGGCCGTCGGCTTGACCGCCCTCTTTTTGCACGGCTTCAGCCCGCCCTATATCAACACCGCCGTCGCGGGCGGTTGGAGTATCGGGGTGGAATTCATGTTCTACGCGCTGGTCCCGGTGCTGGCCTTGGTGATTCGCAACCTCCGCGAGGCGCTCATCTTTTTGGCTGCGACCTTGGCTCTGGCCGGGGGACTCTTCGTGGCCGTGGTTCTCAATCGCGAGAGCCCCGGATGGCTCGGAGAGTTCATCCGCACTTATAACAACCAGGACGGCTTCCTCTATTTCTGGCTTCCCAACCAGCTTTTCGTCTTTGCGGTCGGGTTTGTCCTGTTCTTTTTGGTCAAGGATCGTCTTGGTGAAGATCCGCCGCGATGGGTCCGGCCGCTTTATTGGGCTTCTTTGGCGGGGCTGCTGGCGGCCTGTGCCTTCAATCCCGAGCACATCCTCGCGCATGCCTTTTTGGCCGCTGCTTTCTTGCCGTTCTGCGCTTCAATCGCCTTACTCCGGCCGAAGTGGGCGACCAGTGCCCTCATCCGTCGGATCGGGGTCGATAGCTTCGGGATCTATATCTGGCACTACGCGATCAAGATCTTGTTCGACCGGTTCTTGCCCAAGTTCGGGTTGCCCAACGATAGCGTTTGGTTTTTTCCCGTCATCTTCCTCTGCGTGACCGGGATGTCAGTTCTCCTCGCCGACCTCACCCGCCGATGGGTGGAAGATCCGGGCCAGGCCCTCGGTCGCAAGTTGATCAAAAGACTCCCGTCATGAAGCGGATCGTTCTCAGCTTCGCCACCGGGGCGAGCCAATACCGGACGATGGCCAAAGCTTTGGGACTCTCTCTTCGGCTCCATGGATCCCAGGCCACGCGCGTACTGATGACCGACCAACCGGGTGACCCCGAACTCCAGGCGACCTGGGACCAGCTTATTCCCCCGACGCCGGGCTACAGCCACTGGTTTCTCAAGCTCAGCGCCCTCGAAGCCACCGACGCTGATCAGATTCTTTTCGTCGATGGAGATTCTCTTGCCGTGGGCAACATCGATCCAATCTTCGACCATCTCGCCGGCTCGGACTTCGCGGTCCAGGGCCGATGGGAGCGGGATCCCGGCGACTGGTACGGAGACTTCCGGGCCGCGATGGACCGGACCGGGGTCGATCAGGCGCCCAAGTTCAGCGGCGGTTTCCTCTATTACGAAAACACCGACCGGGCCCGAGTCCTGCTCCGCGAGATCAACCAACTGAAGGAGGGCTACGACGATCTCGGGTTGCGGCGCAATGGCGGACACGTCGTCGACGAAGTTTGCATCAGCCTCGCGATGGCCAAAACCCAAATCGGTCGAGTCGTCCCCGATTCGGCCAACTATAGCCTGACCCCGTGG